>JAIPFY010000021.1 GCA_021736385.1 Spirochaetia bacterium
CGATCCCGATGACTGTATCACGCTCATCGCCGATTCGATCAGCACAGCCCTCTCAGAGACCTCCGGAGTCAGTGCGGTCCTCGGGACCACTGCAGGACAGGGGTCGGCACTGGGAAAGACCTTCGAGCAGATCGCTGCGATCATCGACAGGGTCCGACAGCCTGAACGAGTAGGCGTCTGCATCGACAGCTGTCATATCTTCGCTGCCGGATATGATATCCGCAGCCGTGAGCAGTATGAGCAGACCATGGAGGCATTCTCACGCATCATCGGCTTCGACAAGCTGATGGGAGCACATCTCAATGATGCGAAGAGCACCTATGACAGCCATGTGGACAGGCATGCGAGTATCGGAAAGGGGAATATCGGATCAGAGGCCTTCACGCTGCTGATGAACGATACCCGGTTCGATGACGTCCCGCTCATACTGGAGACCACCGATCCCGAACTCTGGGCAGAAGAGATCAAGCTGCTCACAGAATCCATACACCAGGACTGAACCATGAAACACCATATGCCACTGTTCCCGAATGCACCCTCTCCGCTGCTGTTCGGTCATCGAGGATCACCCAGACTGGCCCCTGAGAATACCCTGCCTTCGTTCGAGCTGTGCAGAGCTCCGGGGATCGACGGAATAGAACTCGATGTCCATCTGTGCGCCACAGGAGAACTGGTAGTCACACACGATGAGAACACCCTGCGAGTCTCTGGATATGACGGTATCGTAGAACAGATGTCCTATGATCAGATCCGTGAACTTGATGCAGGGGCGAACTTCAGCGGCAGGGCCTATCAGCCCCTGCGCATGCCGCTGCTCAGCGAAGTGTTCGAGTCTTTCGGGACCGATCTCTACTATGACATCGAACTGAAGACCGACAGGTACAGAGACACCGGCCTTGCAGCGGCAGTCTACCGGATGATCAAACACCACGGGATAGAGCAGCATGCGGTGGTCTCTTCCTTCAACCCCTTTCCCGTACGATACTTCCGCCGTCATGCCGGGGATTCCATCCCTGCTGCAGTCATCTACTGCGTATGTGATGAACAGCCGAAGTTCCTCCAGAGAGGGTTCGGCAGACATCTTGCCGGATGCAGGGTACTGAAGCCCGAACACATACAGATCACTTCTGAGCGATTTTCCCATGACAGTGGGAAGAGAGGCTATGCCGTACTTACCTGGACGGTTGATGATGCCGATGAGGCAGTCAGACTGTGTGATCTCGGGGTTGATGGGCTGATCACGAACGAACCGGGGATCATGAAGGATGTTATAGCAGCTTACCGATGACAAGAGAGGCAGCGACCTGGCCGAACCGCTTGAATGCAGCGGTGACCGCCAGATCACTGGTGAGGCCTACCCCGTTCGCAGCGAACTCACCGGTCTGCGCATAGAGACTGCCGTCTTTGAGCGAATAGACCCGGGCAGACCCTTTGATCGAGGCGACATAGCGATCACCGGACTTCACGACCGAATGGACCCCGGCACTGCCGATCACGGCGATGCTGCGGGTATCGGCGAAGTTGGCACGTGCGAACTGAAGGACCTTCGACTCAGTACCGAGGTCGTTATTGGGGTCGATCCGGTTCGCATAGATACCATCCTGCTGCAGCATCTCGATGAGCGAATCAAGAGATGCTGTTGCTGTGAGCAGAGTACCATTCTTGCTGTAATCCAGCATCGATGCGACGATGACCGAACCGGCGACCTCCGAGGTGATGCTGAAAGGGACCTCCAGCCGTTTATCGACGATGATCTTTCGCATCTCAGTCACATACACATCATCCGCCCCGACAGTATCACTGAGCTCTTCAACGATCTCACTCAAGTCGAAATACATCGTGAAGGTACCGCTCCCGCGGAAGTTCGTATGCGAAGGGGTGAAAGAGACCAGCCCCTTGGTATCAGTGCTCTGCTTCAGTTCCTCCTGCCGTACGTTCCCTGCGGCATTCTTGACCGGGAACACAGCCTTTACCGGGAAGGATACGATCTTGGGTGCGAAGATACCGGTCCCGCGGGTGACCCGTGCGTGGAACGAACCCTGCATATCATCGGTATCAGTCAGCTGAAAGTTGAGCCCCATGAGTACGGAGATCGCTTCGTCCATCAGCCCTTCATACCGTGCCTTCGAAGCTGCAAGTGGTGACTGATAGGCTTCTGCGGCAGCTTTCAGGTAGAGCCTGAAGGCATTATAGTCATCCTGCCGCTTATAGGATGCTTTCGCCTCTGATTCGGGTGCATCTATCTTACTCTCATCAGCCCTGATGTTGTCGAGGTTCGCCCGGACTAGCGTGCTGATGGTCTTCCGATTGGCCTCTGCAAGCAGATGGATCGTCAGGATACCGTTCTCCACCTTCTGGAACTCTTTGGTGATCGTCAGATCCAGCTCACCAAGTGCCTGAGACTGCAGCAGTTCACGCTTGTACAGGTCATGGACATCATAGCCGAGGAATTCGGAGATCTCATCAAGCAGTCCCTGCTGAGCTGCCTGACGTGCAGTCATCTCGTTGCCGTCAGCATCGGACCCCTGGCCGGTGAAATAGATCTTCGTGAGGGTATTGGACGGCTTCTCTATGACCCAGACCGGGACATCCTGTACCCATGCACGCAGGGAGGAACAGCCGGTAAGGCTTATCATCACAACCGCCAGTATGGCAATGAACACCATCTGCTTACGGTTCTTTCGCATCATCATACGACCTCCTTAGGTCACTGACCGCTGTGAAACGTCAGCGAGTCACCTCTCTGATAGACCAGATACAATCCCTGCAGTTCTGAGAACTGCAGCGCCGCCTCATACACCAGATCTGCGAACTCATCGATCGTTCCGGAGAAGGTGACGGCATAGCGGGATTCTTCGACTGAGAACGAGGTACGCTGAAGGGATCCCACTCGTGCTGCAAGTACCTGCTGGAAAGCCCTCATCACCTTGTCATCATAGGTCTTCATGATGATCAGTTCGTAGGAACTCCCACGCTGTGCATCCGAGGTGAAGTAGGCAGAGGCCTTACCCATGATATCATACATGCCCTTCTCCACACCTTCAGCGACCGCCCGTTCGAGAGCTGAGCTCCTGGTGTTCGCCTGTACCGGTTCATCCGTCTGGATGAAGGAACTGCCCCGACCCTCTGCCGTCGATGCATTGAAGATACTCAGAGAGACTGAAGAATCCGCATAATAACTACCGCCGCGGGCATAGCTCGAAGTGCTCACCGCAACATCGATATAGTAGTCTGCATGCAGTCTCGAGGCGATCCACCTCAGCATGGAGGTCCCGCCGGTCTCTTCGGTATAGGCATATTCCTGATCGAGCTTGACCGACTCGATCTGCTTCAGATCGATGTAGGTGAAGCCGATCGAGGAGAGGTAGCTGTTCGCCGAGAGCACAGCCGTCCTGGCAGTGAACGGATCGGAGACCTGCTGCTCATCATAATAGACGAGAAAGGTGGGTTTGTAGCCCGAGCTCCAATCCGGACCGACCGGACCGAGGACATCAGAGAGCGCTGCCTGCTGCTGATAATCAAGCGGCTGCTGATCGGGAAGTCTCAGTGTGATCGATGCATCTATCAAGCCTCCAAGGATCCCCCTGCTCTGCAGCAGCTTCGAGAGCTCTGGCAGCAGCAGCCGTGCTGAGATGAGCACGGAGTAGGTACCATTGTCATAATCCCAGTCGATCTCATCGAGCGTCGAGGTCAGGATGAACGACCGTACATTCACTTCAGTAGCAATCAGCCGTTCGATCTGTTCACGATAGATCATCCCGCTGTCACCGAGAGCCAGTGAAGCCGCTCGCTGCAGCGCATCACCGATCGCATCATCCTGAGCCGCACTCCTGCTGGCCCCAGTA
The DNA here is from genome assembly GCA_021736385.1 of Spirochaetia bacterium. Lineage (GTDB taxonomy): Bacteria > Spirochaetota > Spirochaetia > CAKZLE01 > CAKZLE01 > JAIPFY01. Next base: position 3,846 of record JAIPFY010000021.1, read on the forward strand.
CCGTATCCGTAGAAGAGCGGGACACTCACCCCGTCAGCTACGGTGTTCCCCCCCTCTGACTGCTCCTCTCCAAGCTGGTACCTCTGTCCTGTATAGACTGAGTAACACCCTGAAAGGGAGACGATCATCAGTACCGTCATCACTACTATCATCAATTTGCTGAATCTCATCATTAGACCTCATCTGTTCCTTGAGTTATTATACCGATCATGGTGCTATGCACACCTTTCTGTCAAACGGGTTCTCCCGCATGGTCCTGCAGCATAATACCCTTATACCTATAGACCCGTCTACCACCTGAAAGTTACAGCAGGTGCAGCAAAAAACAGACTCCGCAACGGTTCTGCTGATACTGTGCAGTAGGTCATACGATACCCGGCATGCAGAGCCAGTTCCCACCTGCTGTCCAGATACCACCCCACAGCCCCATGGAAGGAGGCGCTGTAGAGCAGACTGTCCTCAAGTGGCCCGGACGGCGAGAGCAGAAGGCCGAGCCCCAGATCAGCTCCGGTCTCGAACCAGAGGGCAGCAGCTGACCACGGCCTGTCCCGGTCATACCTGCCGCCGGGTTCGAATCGGGAACTGAAGCCCTGGGTGATCTCCATGCTCACCCCGGAGGTATCGGTATATGTCGGAGAGGAGATGGTCTTCCAGCCGATACTCAGATCGAGTCCGGTATGATAGCGGAAGCGATCTGCCGAGGAGCCGCTCGTATGGCGGATCGAGAGTGTACTCGAACTGAGGCTCTGCTGCAGCTGGAGACCAAGCGCCCTCCTGGGCTTCTGCCCTGCAGGATGCACAGCAGTCCCGACATACAGCGGTACATCGCTATAGTTTGTCATGAGTTCCGCATACCCCCCCTCTCCCTGATGGACGACGGTGAGCATGGCACGTTCATCACCGCTGTCAGGATCGATGACTGTGAGGGTCTCTCCGCGTTGCAGCTGAGCAGCATCGTTACAGCGGACCGAAAGATAGCCATTGAAGGTGGTGCTGATCATCTGGACCGGCAGCTGCTCGAGCACTGATGCAATGGTATACCCGATTTCGATCGCGTACCGCTCCATCGCCCTGGTGATGGCATGATCGAGCCGGTCACTCACACCGATCGAGGTAAACTCCATCCGATGCGTCCCGAGCTCTCCGGAGACCTCCCAGGTGATCTCGAGGGTCACGGATTGTGAGCCGTCTTTCCGATCATAGCTGCTCTGAGCCGCCTTCAGCTCCGGGATGATCTGCTGCGTCCACGGCTGCTGCCCATCTGTGGTGATCCGATAGAGATAGAGTCTGCGAAGAGCTTGTACGGTCACAGGCTGCAGCTCTGGGAGGAGCCGATCGAGGAGCTCCTGAGAGATCTGCTCACTCTCCGGTGCGGCACTGATGCCTTGTTCGACGAAGACGAGTCCCTGCGCAGCGTGAACTGACATCACACTGAGGAAGATGAGCAGAAGGCTGATCTTCCATCGCCTTTCATTCATGCCTGCTCACTGCTCCAGAGGTGTATCAGGGTATCGATCACCACTGCCGCCTCAACCATCGCAGGGACAGCGACCCATTCGAATCTGCTGTGAAAGTTGACCCCTCCTGCAAAGATATTCGGTGCAGGGATGCCCATCTCACTGAGCCGGGCTCCATCAGTCCCTCCCCGGATAGGCTGCATGATCGGTGTGATCCCTGCACGCTCGACAGCCTGCTGCAGTTTCTCCATGACCAGAGGATCCTTTGATACATACTCTGCCATATTGACATACTGCTTGATCACCTTGAGATCGACCTTCCCGGCAGCAGAACTCTCCTGCACCGCATGTGCAGTAGCTTCGACGACCCGGATCCTCCGTTCCATGCCAGAAGCTTCGAAGTCCCGCAGGTTCATGATGAGCGTACAGGAGGAGGAGTCTCCGGAGATCTCCCCGAGATAGTAGTACCCCTCTCGTTCATCGGTGGTCTCAGGACTCTCAGACTGGGGTATCATCATGCAGAAGCGGTTTGCCATCGTGATGGCATTGACCATTCTCCCTCGTGCCGCCCCGGGATGGTACATGACCCCGGTGAAGGTGATGTCGACCCGGTTCGCATGGAAGCACTCTGATTCTATCTCCCCGCTGCGACCTCCATCCATCGTATAGCAGCATCGGGCATGCAGCTGTTCCAGAGGGAATCCGTCCATCCCGTGTCCGGTCTCCTCATCGGCAGTGAAGATGATCTCGAGCGCTCCGTGCCGGATCTCAGGATGATCATGGTAGTACTGCAGTACGGCCATGATCTCAGCGACCCCCGCCTTGTCATCCGCACCGAGGAGCGTCCTGCCGTCAGTGGTGATGATGGTGCTTCCCACGTATTTCTTCAGCAGCGGATTGTCGGCTGTCGTGAGGGTCCACTGGTCTCCCAGCGGTATATCAGACCCGTCATAGGCTTCGATGATCTGTGGTCTGACACCGTTCCCGGGCATATCTGGAGAAGTGTCCACATGCGCCATGAACCCGATGACCGGCGGCTGCGCGGATCCCGGGATGTTCGAAGGGATCCTCGCGATGAGAAATCCGTCTGCATTGAGTAAGACATCCTCGAGTCCGAGCTCTTTGAGTTCTTTGACGAGCAGGTGCAGCAGGTCCCACTGCCCTGCTGTCGAAGGTTTCGTTGCGATATGGTCATCAGACCTGGTATCGATCGCCGTATAGCGAAGGAATCTCTCTACGATAAGCTGTTCGATCGTTGCTGTGTTCATGGTATACTCCTGATAGCTACTGCTGTTCATAATAGCGCTGTTCGGCTGCAGTGTCATCCGAAAGATGACCGAAGCCCCGTAGACGTCTGAGAATCGGGGGGGCCCAGGCTTCCCTTCTCGCAGAACTGACCCCCACATCATGCAGCAGAGGAAGGAATGTTTCAAGGCGTGAGAGGAAATCATGGTAGTCATGTGTGCTCAATCCATCCCACGCACGATCTGCCATGGCGGTACTCCGGGGAAAGGTCTGCCAGAAGAGACGGTCGGGAGTATCGATCCATTCACTCCAGATGGGCATCTCGAATCCGAGGACAGCATCCTGAACACGGCTGTCATCTGACAGATCTCTGCTGATGCTGCGGGGAATGAGTCGGTAGGCCTTCTTCAGGGGTATCACGGCATAGGACTGGTCGAGATACGCATGGAAGTATTCAGACAGGATCACTTGCCGCCCGGTAGAGATCGCCTCTCGCATTCGCTTGATCCGACCTTTGAGCGGCATCCAGAACTGTACGACAGGACCCTCGGAGGTGATCTCACCGTCGATGATCTCATTCCATCCGATGGGTATCTTCCCCTCTGCTTCGACCATCGATGAGACCTCACGGGTGAACCAGTCCTGCAGAGCCCGGTAGGAACCGATCCCGTGTTCTTTCATATGATCAGCACATACCCGGCAGGACTTCCACTGGGTGGTAGGGACCTCATCCCCTCCGATATGGACCCAGGGACCGGGAAAGAGGGTGCAGACTTCTCTGATGACCTTCCTGACGAAATCCATGCTCTCCTGAGAGCCTACACACAGTACATGGTCGAAGATCCCGAAGGTCGTGGGGACTTCCAGCTTCTGCCGGCGGCAGCTCATCTCCGGATACGCTGCGATGGCAGCTGATGCATGTCCGGGAAGGTCGATCTCAGGGATCACGACGATCCCTCGTGCTGAAGCATATGAGATGATGACTCTCACGTCCTCTGCGGTATAGAACCCGGCATGGGGGATCCCTTCGAAGGTCACGCTCTTACGCCCTCCTGTCCGGGTGTCGCTGCGCATCGACCCGATCTCTGTGAGCCTGGGATAACAGGTGAGCTGGAGCCGCCAGCCCTGGTCGTCGGTCAGATGCCAGTGGAAGCGATTGAGTTTCTGCAGGACCATCGCATCAAGAAGTCTCTTGATGATCTCGACGGAGAAGAAATGTCTGCTGCAGTCAAGCATGAGACCGCGCCAGGAGTAGATACTGTAGTCTATGATCTCGACCGGGTCGATGTATCGGTCCGTATGAAGGATCTGTTTGAGCGTCTGCACCGCATAGAGCGCCCCCTCGGGTTCGATGAACATGATCTCGATGCCCTCTCTGGAGAGCTTCATGCAGTACCAGGAGGTGATATCGATCCGGTCGATCCCCAGGACCGTCTCCCGAGGCACCTGAGTACAGCTGATCTGGTGATCCTGCGGAGTCTGTTGGACTGCAAGCTCTTCTCCTGCCCGAAAGAGTCCCTGCAGCTCTTCGTGCACCTGAATCATGACCGGAAACTCCAGCACAGCCTCATCCATGACATACAGCAGCCCTGTCAACGAGAAGACATCAAGCACTCCAGCTGATGAGTCGACCGAATGAAGCTCTTTGGGTCTGGGAATGATCTTATACATGGCTGCGACTCCTTGAGGATTCCCGTTGAGAAAGGAAACCGGGTTCACCTTGAAATCATACATCCATGTAGTGTGTTAGTAAAGGAATCCATTGCCGAAGAGATCATTTCATCCCTCGTCCCCTGCAGGCTGTCATGCTCGGTCATGACGAAGAGTGTTCGAACTTACTTGATCAGACCGTTTCTGACTGCATGGATGATCAGTTCCGGTGTATTCTTCGTCCCGGTCTTGGTCTTGATCCTATGCCGATGGGTACCTACCGTCTTCTCTGCGATGTGCAGTTCATCAGCTATCTCCCGACTGGTATACCCGTCTGCAAGATACCTGAGCACAGTGAGTTCCCGGCTGCTCAGATGCTCCCGGGTCCTCCTGTTCGGTCTGACAGTGTAGGTACTTTCCTCACTGCAGTTGACTGCTCTCACAGGCTGTTCCCTGATATAATCGATCGCATCGAAGAGATCCGAGAGCCCATCGGTCGCATTGATGATATTGATGATTCCCGCCTCCTGCGCTGCCTGATTCTCTTCAATGCCGTTGGTATGATTCATCCCGATGATCGGACAGGCGTAGGTACAGGAAGCTACACGCTTCGCCAGTTCAGGGCAGGTTATATCTGCCAGACCCATGGAAACGATCGAGATCGCTGGCTTCAGGACCGGATAGTGCTTGAGAAAGTCGATCCCGCTGCCGCTGCAGTAGATGATCTCAACTCTCTCATCCTGCTGCAGCGTATCTTTGAGCAAGGTCCTGAACAACCGATGATTATCTATTATCGCTAACTGTGTACAACTCATGCAAACCTCAATATGTGTTAATGTGTAAAGGTAAAAATCGACCTGTGTATATGAACCTGTTACAGTGTATTGCACATGCAACAGTGGTATCAACATACGCGAGGGAATTTTTCACCTACTAAAAAAATCCCCACAACCGGAACGTTTCATTGTACCATGATGCTACGTGCATATGATTTTCATCATGATGATACAGAACAGGAGGATGCGCATGAAATCAGATATCGCTATCGCACAGGCATGTACACTGAGGCCGATCGGACAGATCGCAGAGGCTATCGGCTTACAGAAAGAGATCATCCAGTACGGCCCCTATATGGCCAAGATCCCGCTCTCTGCAGCTGCTGGTTCGAAACAGGTGACCGGAGGTAAGCTGATCCTGGTAACGGCAATGACCCCTACCCCATTCGGAGAGGGAAAGACGACCAATACGATCGGTATCGTACAGGCTCTGAGCAAGATCGGAAAGCAGGCCATAGCTGCCATCCGTGAACCTTCGCTGGGTCCCTGCATGGGAGTCAAAGGCGGCGCTGCCGGTGGAGGGTACTCCCAAGTACTTCCCATGGAGGAGATAAACCTGCATTTCACCGGTGATATCCATGCGGTATCCATCGCACACAACCTGCTCTCTGCCATGATCGACAATCACATCCACCAGCATGCAGAACCGCACCTCAACCCTGCGAAGGTCAGCTGGCCACGCGTGATGGACATGAATGACCGGTCCCTGCGGAATATCGCCATAGGCCTGAGCGACCATGGGGAGAATGGACAGGCACGAAGGGATGGCTTTGAGATCACCGCGGCATCGGAAGTGATGGCGATCCTCTGTCTGGCGCATGATCTGGAAGATCTGAAGCACCGACTGGGGAATATCATCGTGGGGACAGCCTTTGACGGGACTACCGTATATGCTTCGGACCTCCATGCACAGGGAGCCATGGCTGCCCTATTGAAACAGGCGATCAACCCGAATCTCGTGCAGAGTATCGAGGGAGTCCCCGTGCTGATACACGGCGGACCGTTTGCCAACATAGCCCATGGATGTAATTCGATCACGGCAACCAGGACAGCCATGAGGCTTGCGGACTACACGGTGACCGAAGCAGGGTTCGCATCAGAACTGGGAGCTGAGAAGTTCTTCAACATCACCTGCCGGGTCGGGGAGTTCGCACCCCGGGCAGCGGTACTGGTCGTCACGCTGCGGGCATATAAGATCCACGGCATGGACAACATCCTCAAGCACGTGGAGAATATCAGGCTGCATGGGATACCGGCGATCATCTCGATCAACAGATTCCTTGATGATGATGAGCAGGAACTCATCGCACTGAAAGCAGAGATCGAGGGACATGAGATCCCGGTATCGATCACGGACTTCAGAGAAGCGGGCGGGAACGGCGGTATCGAACTGGCCCATCTGCTTGTCGATGCATGTGAGGCAAAACAGCCCTTCTGTCACCTCTATGAATTGGAAATGCCTCTGAAAGAGAAGATCCAGACCATCTGCACGAAGATCTACGGAGCCGACGGAGTCTCCTTCGCCAAGGGACTCATCACCAGGATGAGACGACTGGAGCAGGAAGGCTACGGGACACTGCCGGTATGCATGGCAAAGACCCAGATGTCTCTGACTGACAACCCGAAAACGACCGGAAGACCGAAGGGCTTCACCATATCGGTGACCCGCATCGAGGTGAAAGCCGGAGCAGGGTTCATCGTCGTCTATACCGGGGAGGTCATGACCATGCCCGGGCTGCCGAAAGTACCATCAGCCTGCAGTATCGACATCACGGCCGAAGGCACGATATCAGGGTTGTTCTGAGAGGTTCACCACATGCTGCGGCTCACCGTCCATCCATGAACGGACGTTCTCCACAGCCGCAGCAAGCAGCCTTCTTCTTGCAGCTGATGTTGCCCATGCAATATGGGGAGTGATATAGCAGTTCTTCACATGCAAGAGCGGATGATCAGCTGCTGGGGGCTCCTGTGAGAGGACATCGAGCCCCGCACCGGCGATCTGCCCCTCATCAAGCGCAGCTGCCAGAGCCTGTTCATCAACGAGCAGGCCTCTGCTCGTATTGATCAGCAGCGCAGAGGACTTCATCAGTCCCAGCCGCCGGGCACTGACGATACCCGATGTCTCCCGGGTCAGCGGACAGTGCAGCGATACGACATCACTACGCCTGAATACCGTATCGATATCGGTGAAGGTCACCCCGCTCATCGAAGCCTTCTTCGCTGCGCTCCGATCATAGGCGATGACCTGCATACCGAACGCCCGTGCCAGGTCGGCGGTCCGCTGACCGATCATTCCGTACCCGATGATGCCGAACGTGAGTCCCGAGAGCTCTACCATCGGATGATCCCAGAAACAGAAATCCTCCTGGCTCGACCACTTCCCACCGGCTACGCTCTCAGCGTGCTCGGCAGTATGCATGGTAAGATGCAGGATATGAGAGAAGACCATCTGCGCGACCGAATCCGTGCTATAGGCGGGGATGTTCGTCACCGGGATCGAACGATCGGCAGCAGCCTGCAGATCCACCACATTGTACCCTGTTGCCAGGACACCTATGTAACGCAATCGGGGAAGCGCTGCGATACAGGCAGCATCGATCACGGTCTTGTTGGTGATCAGCACCTCGGCCCCTGCTGCGCGGGATAGGATCTCATCGGGGCCGGTCCGCTCGTATACGGTCAGTTCTCCCAGTCGCTCAAGCGGTTCCCAGCTCAGATCCCCCGGATTGAGGGTATACCCGTCCAATACCACTATATGCATCATATACGCTCCTGTTCTCTTCTATTGTTTCAGATCATGCTATCGTACCCGGCAAGCAGTCACATCATAGGAGTGAATACTTGCATATCGGCTGTACTGCCGGTATACTTCCCCTATCAACACGATAAAGAGACAGGGTATCCAATGGTAACAGTACAGGATCTCAGCAAGTCATTCAAGACGAAGAAACAGATGAAGCAGGTACTCGATCATATCTCATTCACAGCCCAGCCGGGAAACATCTACGGACTGCTCGGCCCCAACGGCGCTGGGAAGACCACCACCCTCAGGCTCATCGCCACATTGCTGAAACCGGATTCCGGCACGGTGACTGTGGACGGCAGTGACACAGTGACTCACAGCAGAGCCGTCCGTGATAAGATCGGTCTTCTGACCGGGGAGATGCGCCTTTCAGGGAATCTCTCACCGAGAGAGACCTTGAGATTCTTCGGGCAGCTCAACCACATGGATAGAAAGGCCGTAGACGAGAGAATAGCCAGCTTGAGCTCCTACTTCGGGATGGACGACTATCTGGACCGACCCATAGACCGTCTCTCTTCGGGTATGAAACAGAAGATATCCCTTGCGGTGAGCATCATCCATGACCCGAAGATCATCATGTTCGATGAACCAACGAGCAACCTCGATATCCTGGCAGTCAAGACCGTCATCGATTTCCTCTTCGATGAGCGCCGTCAGGGGAAGACCATCATCCTTTCGACCCACATCCTCTCCGAGGCTGAGAAACTCTGCGATACTGTCGGTATCCTGCTTGACGGACAACTCGTGGTGCAGGGATCTATCCCGTCACTGCTCGAGCAGTATCATACCCCCAGGCTTGAAGATATCTTCTTCGAACTGGCAAGAGAGAGAGGATTGACCACATGAGTATACTCCAACAGAAAGAACTGCTCTCCGATGCACTGATCATCTTCACCAAGGAGATGAGAAACATCTTCAAAGATAAGAGAACGGTCTTCTCCCTCTTCATACTGCCGCTATTCCTCATCCCGGTACTGTTCATCGGTATCGAGAGCATGAGCTCTCTCCAGCAGCAGAAAGCAGAGCAGACCCGTTATACGCTGCAGATCCTGAACAACCCTGATCCTCGATTCACTGATATCATCTCACAGCTGCTCTCCTGGCAGGCTGTAGAGACTCCCGGGGAGGATACGCTCATCATAGAGTTCCCCGAAACCTATACCCCGGGAGTCCCTGCGGAGATCTCCATCAGGTACGATTCCACCTCCAGTGCCTCATCCTATGCCGCACGAACGATCACCAGAGCTGTAGAACAGTATGACGATGTCCTTGCAACACTCACGCTCAAAGCCTCCGGCCTTGATCTGGAGGTGCTCTACACACTTACGCCGAAGCTTATCGATACCGCTCCGCCGCAGGCTCAGGGTACTCAGTTCCTCGCGATGATGCTGCCCTACCTCATCCTCATCTACACCTTCGCAGGGGCTATGGGCGTGGGCATGGATACCACGGCAGGAGAGAAGGAACGGGGGTCTCTGGCTATCCTGCTGGTCAATCAAGTCTCCCGAACTTCTATTGCGTTGGGCAAAGTGCTGTTCGCACTCTCGGTCGGGATTATCTCCAGTTTCATGACCTTTGCCGGTATGCTCATCGCCTTCAGCGTCACAGGGGGATTCTTCAGCGAACAGACCCAGTTCTCAGGATTCTCCATCCCCTCACTGCTCACCCTGCTGATCACCCTCATGTGCACCAGCATGCTCGCAGCATCGCTGATCGTACTGCTCGGATCACTGGCAAAGAGTGTGAAAGAGGCGGCAGGCTACATCACACCGGTCTATATCATCGTCGTGGTGATGGGAGTACTGACCATGAATCTTGATGCTGCCACACAGCCGCTGCTGTTTCTCATCCCCTTTGCGAACTCGGTCTTCCTCATGAAGAGTGCGATCATCGGGGATGTATCTGCACTGCCGCTGGTACTGACCGTGGGTTCACTCTCTCTGATCATAGCTGTACTGATCACGCTGACTTCCCGGCTGTACAACTCGGAGAAGATCCTTGAAGGCGCTGCTTCCTGATAAATCATTAGCTAGCATGCGCCCTAATATTGACAGATATACCCATTATTACGTACAATCATCCTATGAAAGTAACAGAAATAAAAGAAATCGCAAAGACACTCAACGTGCCTGTAGGAAAGAAACGAAAGATGGAGCTGATTCGTGATATTCAGATAGCTGAAGGTCATGCAGCATGTTTTGACAGTGGGATCACCAACTGCGGTCTGAAAGACTGCCTCTGGTTCGACGACTGTCAAAAATAATCGAAAGAACGGAGAGCTCTGGTCAGTATCTGATCACAGCTCTCCGTATCACCCTCCGCAACGCGTATTGAAGGAGCGGTTACAACGACTGTCCCTTCTGGACCTTGCTCATCTTTATTTGGGAAACCTGTTAGGCGACACTCTTCAGTGAAGGCTTATCAGCTGCAGTACAGATTCTACAACATTTGCTGCGTACACCCCACATACTGTGTGTGAAAAGTGGTATCATCTGAGGATTCAGCTATGCACAAGATCTTTTCTGGAACGATCCAGAAACCACAGGATATCCTGTACCATTGGCCAGAGACCCTGTTCATCACCGATAGCAGCGTGCTGCTCAGACTCTTTCAGCTCCAAGCGACAGATGTCGAGGAGGTGCTGGGATTCCTTCAGGAGATCTCTCTTCAGCTATGGGCACCATACCATCTCATCGCCGAATACCTCATGCAGCAGCCGCGAACCGTACTGACCATACTCCAGGAAAGCAGACAGCTCCAGAACGACCTGCTGAACTCGATAGAACACCTGCTGGGGCAGAAAGAGCTGCTCCCTGCATCCTTACAGCCTCATCACACGGTGGATCTCGAAAGGGATCTTGGATCTCTCACTGATTCGATCGAGACCTCCATGCAGAAATACGACGAGCATGCCAGGAAGCTCTTTCAGACCATAGCAGAGCTCTATACCGATAAGATCGGCAGACCGTTCGATGCCCTGACCATCGAGGAACTTGACACACTCTACCAGAGACGAACATTCGAACAGCTGCACCCGGTACGTATGGACGACCGGGATGGCGTGGACCGATACCAGATGGTCCTCGGGTGGCTTGAGATCCTGCAGAAGCTTAAAAAAGAGGCCGTCCCAGTGGTGTTCATCACCGATGGACATCCTGCTCCCTGGTGGGAAGCCCTGCCGTCTGCGGGCTTCAGGACCCACCGATCGCTCAGGGCAGAGGCGCAAGGTGTCCTCGCTGTGCCGTTCACCATCATGGAACTGTCTGATCTCATGAACATCCATCGGTCCCGTTGAGACAGCACTGAGGTTCCTTTGCACTCTATAGAGATTCACAGGGCCCCTAGGCCTTCATCCCCCGTTCTATGACATCCATGTACCATGAGAACTTCTGCAGGATCGTTTCAGTATCGAGATGGCCTTCGGCATCGACCGTACCGAACGCTCTGGCGAAGGATGAGAAGAAGAATCCCAGCAGCTCGGCTTCGAAGTCTGCCGGGATATCGGATCTGATCTGATCCTCCCTGCGGGCATCTTCTACCAGATCAAGAAAATAACTCCTGCTTTCACTCCCCAGGGCCCGCTCAGAGATCCTGCGGGCGGCAGCTGAGGGTTCGGTCGTGATGTGAAAGATCAGCCCCTCGATCACCGGGTCACTGCAGGTAAAGAGTTCTGAGAGTTCACCGAGAAGGCGGAACTTCGCAAAGAGGGGTAAGCTCTCCGCCTCTGCAGCTTCAGGCCGTGCAGAGAAGAACTGGAGCTTCTTCTGTGCAAGCAGCACGGCAACAGCCTCGTAGAGCTGTTCCTTGTTCTTGAAGTGATAGTAAAAATTCCCCTTACCGACACCTGAGTGCTGCAGGATCGTATTCAACGAGGCCTGATCATAGTACTGCAGAGAGAACTCCTCCATAGCCGCCTGAAGCAGGGCCTCTTTCTTTCCAAACCGTTTTTGCATGCTGACCCCTACCCTTCTGATATGATCTGATCATACAGGAGAGAGGAGAGCATCGCAAGGCTGGAAGCTCCGGTACTGTGGCCCTTGTCGATGATGGTGCAGCTGGACTCATCGAAGAACGACAACTGTTTCTCAAGCAGGAAGATCCTGTCATAGCGGCCGAGGATGGGATAGACATGAGCGGGGTTTGCTGCACGATACTCATCCCCGAAGTTCAGGACCTCCCTGATATGTCGCTCTCTGGTACGGCGGGCTTCAGGGGAAGTCATGACCGCATAGCCTGAATCGATGAAGAGATCTCCCACCAGAGGGCCTGCGAGTATGGGGACATACCTGTCAGCACTTCCGTAGAGAGCAGCATGCAGACAGCTTACCACGCCCCCGAGACTCATGCCGGTCACGATGACCGGGCCACTGCTGAGGGCGCGGTGCTCACGTATGATCATCTCGATGAGCGCTGCTGAAGAGGCCAGCATGGCCGCGTACCGGGAGAGCGAGGAGATACAGCTGAAGAACTCTTTGTTGTTCCGGCACCACGGTGCTTTCACAGCCATGAGATTCATCCCGGAATCGGCAAACGACCTCCGTCTGAACAATCCCTTGAAGCTGAAGAGATAACTGCCCTCAGCTGCTCCATGGTGGTAGATCACCAGCGGTGCATCCCTGCCCCCCTTCTGGGAGAACAGCACCCCTGGATCGGTAGAGATCCCCTTCACATCGGCTCGATACTGGTTGTAGCCTGCTTCCGGATACCAGCACGTTTCCACGGCTGCATGCGCTGCAAGCTCGAACAACCGCTCTGATTCGCACGATTCAGAAAAGTATCGCAGATCCTTTCTCAAACTGCCAGCCAGCTTCAGGCTGTAGACATCCAGGGCACTATGCATGTTCATGACATACTCCTTATCATACGTGCTTCAAATAGTTCTGTACCATCTGGTACATATTTTAGACCAGCTGGTACAAATATGTTAAGAGGATAGCCACTGCATGGGTGAATCATTCAGAAAAAGGAAACGAATCAAGGATGTGGTAGAAAGAACGCACAGGATCTGATTGGTCAGAGGAGCTCCCATCTCAGTGAGGAGCTCCCCGTCATTGTCAGACCTCGTAGGTGCCGGAGGCTACATCACCGCCGGTCCCGGTCCAGTTGGTATGGAAGTATTCTCCCCTCGGCCGGTCGGTCCGCTCATACATGTGTGCACCGAAATAGTCACGCTGGGCCTGCAGGAGGTTCGCAGGAAGTCGTTCTGTGCGGTAGCCGTCAAAGAACATCAGCGCCGAGGACATCGCAGGTACCGGGATCCCGAGATTGACCGCAAGCACGACCACCCGTCTCCAGGCAGCTTCCGCCCTGCTGAGCACATGCATGAAGTACTCATCGAGCAGCAGGCTGTTCAGCTGAGGATCCTTGTCATAGGCGTCACGGATCTTCTCAAGGAAGGCGCTGCGTATGATGCATCCGCCTCTCCACATCAGAGCGATCCCCCCGAAGTTCAGGTTCCAGCCCATCTCCAGAGCCGCCTGCCGCAGCAGCATATAGCCCTGGGCATAGGAGACCATCTTGGAAGCGAGCAGCGCCTGCCTGATATCATCGATGAGTTCCCCCTCACTGAGGCTGCTTACTGCAGAGGCTTTCACCGTAGGTCGGGCATAGGCAGCGGAGGCCATGACCCGTTCATCCTTCATCGCAGACAGACATCGTGCATAGACCGCCTCGGCGATGAGGGTCACCGGTACCCCGAGATCGAGTGAGCTGATACCGGTCCATTTACCGGTGCCCTTCTGTCCTGCGGTATCAAGGATATGTTCAGCCAGAGGTTCCCCGTCGGTATCTCTCATCGCGAGGATATCGCGGGTGATCTCGATGAGATAGCTATCGAGCTCTCCTTCGTTCCACTGACCGAAGATCCGGTGCATCTGATCATAATCAAGCCCCAGACCATCTTTCAACAGAGCATATGCCTCGCTTATGAGCTGGATATCACCATACTCTATTCCGTTATGCACCATCTTCACATAGTGACCGGCGCCGCCTTCACCTACCCAGTCACAGCAGGCCTCTCCCGTATCGGTCTTCGCTGCTATATCCTGGAACAGATCCTTGAGTACCGGCCAGGCTTCAGGGTTCCCCCCCGGCATGATCGAAGGACCGCGTCTGGCGCCCTCTTCCCCGCCGGAAATACCGGTGCCTATGAACAGGATCCCCTTGCTCTTGAGAGAATCGGTCCGTCTCCCGGTATCTTCATGCCTGGAGTTCCCCCCGTCTATGATGATATCGCCGGGCTCGAGAAACGGGAGCAGCTGTTCGATGAACGCATCGACGACCGTACCGGCCTTGACCATGAGCATGACTGTTCGCGGCCGTTTCAGACTCTGCACGAATTCCGCTATGCTGCGGGTACCGATGATCGTACTCCTGCCTGCAGCTGCATCTGAGAGGAACGCATCCACCTTTGCGGTGGTACGGTTATAAACAGCCACGGTATACCCATGGTCGTTCATGTTCAGCACCAAATTCTGCCCCATCACAGCCAGGCCGATCAATCCGATATCTGCTCGTGTGTTCATTCTTACTCCTATGGTCCCATCACTGAAAATCAGGGTCCCTACCAATGAATATAGTGGTAATCAGAGTAAAAGAAAAGGAATGTTCAGGTAAATGGTGCTAGGAGATCCTGTCGTTCAGCCGTTCGATCATGCGCATCATGAGCATGCAGGTCTCACGATCAGGGATGCTCTCGATCAGACTTATCGTCCGCTCCTGATAGGTCTCTGCGATCTTACGGGCCTGATCGAGACCACCATCCTCACGAACGATCTTCAGGATACGGTTCACATCACTCCCGGAGAGCCGCTTTCTCCCACTGAGACGGCGGTGCAGAGCCCCGGAACGATCGAGTTCCAGAGCACAGATCACCGGGAGAGTCGCGATCCCCTCACGCAGATCCTTACCTACAGGTTTCCCCAGATCAGCCTGGGATCCGGTGATATCGAGCATGTCATCCTTGATCTGAAAGGTCATCCCCATCAGATACCCTATCCGATGCATGAGCGCCTGCATATCGGGTTCAGCATGTGCTGACCACGCTCCTGCATAGCCGCTGAGAGCGAACAGAGAAGCGGTCTTACCGGCGATCCTGCGCAGATAGTGGGTCCTTGAGATCGAGAAGTCCCACTCCTCACTGTCCTGGGCGATCTCACTGTCACACAGTCTGCACAGGGCATGAGAGATATCCTGCCGTGATGCCCCGTCACCGTCACCGGACAGGAGGGCCATGGCCCTCGAGAGCATATAGTCACCTGCTATGACGGCCTTCCGCACGCCGATCCTGCTGTGGAGGGTCGGGATACCTCGTCGCATCTCCGATGCATCGATGATGTCATCATGTACCAGAGATGCGATATGAAGCATCTCGATGACTGCGGCATGGCGCAGTACAGCCCCAGAGCCGGCATCAGGGCCGAGCCGGCCGCTGATCAGGACCATCGCCGGTCTGAGCAGCTTACCCCGTGAGGCAAGCATCTCGAGCAGACTGCCCCTGATATAGGGGCTCGCATCGTTCATGTGGGAACGAATGATGCCCAGGACCTGCTCAAGCTCCTGCTGCACTGCAGGCTCTTCATTCCAGAATGCTGCTGTCACAGAACTGCCCCTAGCGTTTCTGCCGTGCTGTCCTGCCGGCTTTCTGTTTTCGTGTGAACCCGGGCTCTCCCATATAGAGATAGCTCTTCTTGGCAAGGGGGGTCTTCACCCACTGTTTCTTGATCCAGGGCATGACCCAGTAGTCCAGACCGAAAGAACGACCTGCGCCGCCGAGCATCACTACAGCAGCAGCGATATACCAGAGGATCTCCTTACTTGCCATGGCCCCCATGATCAGCATGATCGACAGTGCGATCGATGCGGCTGAAGCCAGGAAGGTGAACAGTCCGCCGATGAGCGCCAGACCGATCCCGATCTCCCCGAGGACGATCATGACCTGGAAGAAGTACGGTGCCAGAGAGACGAACGTCTCTGATATCCAGGTGTACAAGGCCAGGGGTTCTGCGAGCAGCGGCGGGGCGAACTGTTGCACAGCTTCGGTCGCAGCTTCTGCAGATGCACCGGAGACAGCATCTGAAGCGCTCCAGTAGACATAGGAGCCGGTCTTATCGACCAGCCACCCTTCGAGCACCTTCTTGATCCCCTCGATCAGCCACATCGTCCCGAGGAACAGCCGCAGGAAGGTGGTCCAGTAGGCCTGTTCCTTATAGGCGGCGAACCCGCCGATGAACGATCGGTTGTTCTTGATCTCCAGGATCTCATGCTTGAGGTATTCCCACCAGCCGTTCAGTCCGCAGATACTGTTCAGGTAGATCACATTCACTACATGTTTGATGCCCATGGCGAACAGACCGGAGAGGGATATCCCCACATTGTGGGAGACCCCGTATCTGCCGCCGATCGAGACCATGTGCCCATGGAATCTCGACTTGAACGGTTTCGGTTCCGTCACCTTGCATCCGAGTTCTTTACAGATCGTGGCAGCCATGCTGTCAGCCGCCACAGCGGCAGTCTGCTCTGCAGCTTCGACGATCTGAGGCAGTGGTCTGCCATCTTCGATGTACCAGAGCCCGTCACCGGCAAGATAGACATTGTCATGGTCTGGACTCTTCATGAAGGCATCCACCTGCTTCCTGCCGACTTTGCCGTCTGTCAGCGGCAGTTCATCACAGAACTTGCAGCCCCGAACCCCGCAGGTCCAGATCAGGGTATTGGCCCTGATCTGCTCACCTGACTTCAGGGTGAACCCCTGTTCATCAGCCTTCACGATCAATGAGTTCAATCGGATCTGTACCCCATGCTTCTCCATATAGCGGGCGGCCTTCTTTCTGGGCTTCTCGGGCATGATCGGCAGGATGGTGCCGAGGCCCTCCACGTTGATCAGGCGGATCTCAGAGGGATCTACCGCATACTCTTCGCACAGCAGGGGAAGCCATTCGATCAGCTCACCGATCATCTCGACCCCGGTGAACCCGGATCCGGCTACCGCGAAGGTCATCAGGTCCTGACGCTTCAGATCATCCTTCTCATAGGAAGCCGCCTCTACTGTGGCTCTCACATGCTCTCTGATGGCAATGGCATCATCGAGGCTCCACAACATGAACGCATGCTCCCTGATGCCCGGTATATTGAAATCGGCAGACTCAGCCCCGGTCGAGATCAGCAGCTGATCATAGGGGTACTCGCTGTCATCAGAGCGGATCAGCTGGTTCTCGAAATCGATGGACTCGATCGTGTCCTTGATCACCGTGACCCGTTTCCCGGAGAAGATCCGATCATAGGTGACCTTCACTGATTCCTCTTCCACCCGTGCACCCGCTACCTCATGCAGCTCTGTCATGAGCGTATGAAAATGGTTCTTGTCGATCAGGGTGATCTCCACCTGCTCTCTCACATGCTTGAGCCGTTTGTGCAGCCGTTTCGCTGCATGTATCCCTGCATACCCACCGCCGAGAATGACTACTCGTTTCTTTTCCATATACGCTGCTCCTGTATTCGTTTCCGGCATATGCCAGACAATTTTAGTAATGTATAATCCCGGGACCATATCGCTGCAGGAAGTCCCTTCTGCAGCTCTCCGTTCGTATCATTCGATCGATTTGCATCATACACATCCTCGATACGGGATCGATTCACGCTGTTGCAATTATCTGTACAAATCATGATAATGGATCACAACCTGTATAAAGAGTATAACGTATGAGAAATAGTAAGTCGATAAAAAAAACTCTATTTATGATGATTCTTGTAATCTTCTCTGCTTCTTCATGTGCAAAAGCTCCCGAGCCTGCTGAACCGGTATCGGAATCACGACTGCTGCTTGGGACCTCATGCCGCATCACGCTCTATGAGCAGGAAAGCAGAGCACTCTTCGATGCTGCCTTCGATCGTATTGCGGAGATCGAACAGGCTATGAGTGTGAACATCATCGAAAGTGAGATATCACAGATCAACAGGCGCTCCGGGACAGAACAGACCACCCGGGTGCACAGGGACACTCTGGAAGTACTGCTTGAAGCGCTGGAGATCGCACAGGCAAGTGACGGGCTGTTCGATCCGACGATCGGTCCTCTTGTGACCCTCTGGGGCATCGGCAGTGATGATCCGAAGGTACCCGACCAGCAGCAGATCATGCAGACATTGGAGAAGGTCGACTATCGCAGTGTCGCTGTCGATGCAGAGAACTCGACCGTGCGACTGCCGCGTGCGGGGATGTCGCTGGATCTCGGCGGTATCGCCAAGGGCTATGCCGCTGATGAAGTGCGGACGATCCTCAGAGAACAGGGAGTAGAGAGTGCCCTCATCAATCTGGGGGGGAACGTCCTCACCGTCGGGAAGAAACCCGACGGGTCCCTCTGGAAGATCGGTATCCAGGACCCTCAGTCTGCTCGAGGAGACTATATCCTCATCGCAGCCCTTGAGGACAAGGCGGTAGTGACTTCAGGGACGTATGAACGATTCTTCCGTGAAGATGATACGATCTATCACCATATCCTGGATACCCGCACCGGCTACCCTGTGGTCTCAGACCTGCTGAGCGTCAGCATCATAGCCTCCGATTCCTTTATCGCAGATGCACTCTCCACAGCAGTATACGCCATGGGCATCGAGAAGGGGCTTGAACTTATCGAGAGCTACGAGGGTATCGAAGCAGTCTTCATCACTACAGGCAAGGACATCTTCGTCAGTTCAGGTCTGAAGGGTCAGGGAGCTTCGATGATCACCCTCGATGACAGCAGTTACACACTGGCAGACTGACTGCCGCACTCACAGGTAGAGACCTGCTGCGAACACACCCCAGCTGATACTGATCAAGAGCAGAGACCAGAGCGGCTGCAGGAGTACATGATGCGCCGCCGAGCTCTCCTGCTGCGTCTCTTCGATGGCATCAAGGGAGAACAGCAGCTCATCGATCCGTGCGATGACACCGGTACTGCCAGACCCCTTCCACAACTCGGTGATCCGCTCGAAGTAGTAGAGCTGTCTGGAGACCAGCATGCCTATCGGTCCGGGAAGAGAGGGTCGTGCAGAGACCATGTACTGGGAGAGATAGATCATACCGATCAGCGTACAAGCCTTCTTCAGTCCGAGTTCCAGTGCTCCTGCGGTGATCGGATAGCCGAAGATCTCCGTGAGCACCAGCCCGTTCTTCTGCATCAGGTTCGCCAGGGTCACTGACACGATCAGCAGCAGATTCGGCAGCAGCCGAAATCGCTTGCCATGGGCCAGGGCGGCGGCGACCGCCAGAGCTGCGATCACCACCGTGCCGATCAGCTGCTGCTGGAACAGCAGCGCAGGCAGCACAGCGAACCCGGTCAGCAGTCTGAGATCCAGTGAAGCCCCGGAGGATACAGGCGGCAGTACAGTTGAGTCATCGAGGTTCTGCACATCAGCACGCTGCTGAGCATACCATGCAGACTTGTGTACGAAGACCTCGGTGAAGACCCCGAGGATGACCGAAGTGATCAGCCCCATGATAAGAAACGGGGGTGCGATCAGCCATGCGGAAGGTCCGAAGATGATATAACGCGAAAGGACCAGCTGGACACCATTACTCGCCAGAGCCCCGGCAGTGCTGATACCGATGAAGGAGACATGGTGCCGCCCTGCTCTGTAGATCGCATACATCACCAGAGAGCTTGCCGCCGTCCCGAAGAGGGAGAACAGTGCGATATAGGAGAAGAGCGTCCCATTTACCAGAGCCTGTCCGATGACCTTCAGCAGCACGAGGACCGCATACCCGCTGAAGGGCAGCATATTCAGAGAGAGCATGATCGGCACGTTTGCCAGCCCCAGACGCATGAAGGGTACCGGTTTGGGGATCATATACTCGATCGTCGAGAGAAAGAGCGCGAGCGCTCCCAGTCTGGCGATACGCATCAGCTGCTGTGAACTCAACGGGCTCTCATACTCAGAAGGCAACATCATCAACCTCCGTCCCGGTCTCCGGAGCACCTTCGATCGTGATGAAGACGGTATTGGGCAGGCAGATGATCCACTCGCCGGTCTGTGATATCTCCCCTGCCGCGATGCAGATCTTCTCTCTGCAGGGAGATTCGTGCACATGCACCTGAGCATCATCGATGATGATGGTAGTCTCCCCGATCGGTCCCTCTACCGTGATGGTGCGATCCTGATCGATATCATAGACCCGCAGTTCATTCCCAACCCTCACATGAATTTCCGGTTTTCTCTCAGAGCTTTGGTATACCCGGAAACTGACGAGGAGTATAATGAGTAGTGACAGGAGGATCAGGAGCAAATCACCAGAACGGAGATGTTTCATGGAGCGAGCATAGCAATATTCTCTCCGTTTGTCAAAGTAGTGTGCATTCGATAATTTTTTACTCTTGTAATCGATAAACTTTTAACTTATAATTTAACTAAGTTATTATGTTTTGAATCCTGTGGAGGGAAACAATGAGAACATCTTTATCAAAGGGAGCGATCCTGCTCTCAGCACTTGTACTGATCACATCACTTGCCGGCTGCTCGAAGGAACAGCCCGCTGCGCCTGAACCGGCAGCAGCACCGAAGACTTCAGCAGCGGTCACCGCTGAACCCGGGTCCTATGCAGACGGGTTCTACTTTGCCCAGGAGGATGGGTTCTCCTCATCCGGCTGGAAATACACCGCAGCGATCGAAGTCAAAGACGGAAAGATCATCTCAGCTGAATGGGATGGTGCGAACACCAGTGCCGGGTATCCGAAGAAAGTCGTCTCGCAGATGGGAGACTACAACATGGTCAAGTTCGGTGGTGCTCAGTCAGAGTGGCACGAACAGGCAGCCAAGGCAGAAGCCTATCTGCTGCAGACCCAGGACCCTGCTGCGATCGAGTACACCGATGCAGATGGACACACCGATGCCATCGCCGGAGTCTCGATCCATGTCGTGGAATTCTTCGAGCTCGCACAGAAGGCACTTGAAGCAGGTCCTGTAGGAAGAGGTCCCTATGCAGACGGGTACTACCACGCTGAAGAGGATCAGTTCGCTGAGAACGGCTGGAGATACTCATCCGATCTGACGGTACTCGGCGGCTACATCGTCGCTGCGAACTGGAACGGTGCGAACAGAGACGGCGGGACCGACAAGAAGACCAGATCCGAAGACGGGCAGTACAACATGGTCAAATTCGGTGGAGCTATCGCTGAGTGGCACGAACAGGCAGCAAAGGCAGAAGCCTATCTGCTGCAGACTCAGGACCCTGCTGCGATTGAGTACACCGATGCAGAGGGGCACACCGATGCCATCGCCGGAGTATCGATCCATGTCGTGGAATTCTTCGAACTCGCTCAGGAAGCGCTCGAAGCAGGCCCTGCTGAACGTGGCCCGTATGCCGATGGCCATTACCATGCCGAAGCAGCGGAGTTCCCTGAATCAGGGTGGAAAGCTACGGTCGATCTCACGGTCCTTGGCGGCAACATCTTTGCCGTGAACTGGAGTGCCGTGAACGAAGCCGGCGAGGATAAGAAGACCACCTCCATCGAAGGGAACTACAACATGGTCAAGTTCGGTGGAGCTATCGCTGAGTGGCACGAACAGGCCTATGCAGTAGAAGACTATCTGCTGGAGGTTCAGGACCCCACCGCCATCACCTATAGTGATGACGAGGGGAACACCGATGCCATATCGGGAGCTACGATCCATGTGTCAGAGTTCTTCACCCTCGCAGAGCAGGCCCTTGCGGCAGGCCCGGTCGAATAGGCACGACCGGCATACAGCTGAGGGTCTTTCCAGAAAGACCCTCAGCGTATCTATACCTATCACCGGCGTTCCTGCACAGGCAGATCGCCGGTGATCCGCAGGTATCACGCCCGGACATCAGTGTGATCACCGTCAGAGGATGTCTGCAGTCACTGTTCCCACTGCTTCATGGCACTTCGGATAGACTCAGAGACAGATCTCCCGTGAGAGACTGCTTCAGTGATGGCCCGTACCAGATGGGAACCCACTACCACAGCATGTACATACGGTGATAATGCACGGATCTGCTCGCTGCTGCTGATCCCGAACCCGCCGAGGACCTTCACCTTCTGTGCTGAGAGGACCGAAAGGAAATCGATCAGAGGCTGATCAAGGACCGTCTGTGTCCCGGTGATCCCGGCACGCAGCGCTGTATAGACATATCGCGGGGAGACCGACAGGATCTCTTCGAGCCGCTTGTGCGTCACATTCGGGGCGATGACCGGCACGGCATCCATGCCGATACTCTTCGAATAGGCAAAGAACCCCTCATCACAGCCCACGGGAAGGTCGGGGATGATACAGCCGCTTGCCCCTGCCTGCCGGGCAGAGGTGACGAAACGTTCCACACCCATACTCACTGCAGGTGATGCATAGGACATGATGTAGACGGGGATATCGACCATGGAGGTTATCTGTCGTATCAAGTCGAACCCGCCAGAAAGGGTGAATCCTGCTTCCAGTGCCTTCGTACAGGCTGCCTGGATCACCGGTCCATCTGCCATCGGGTCTGAGAAGGGAAACTGGATCTCCAGATACGAAGCTCCCCCTGCCGCCAGTGCTGCGGCAGCTTCCAGAGACCGGTCCCTGTCAGGATACCATGCGACCATATGAGTCATGACTGTCGGCATCATCGCTGGACCTCCTTGTGCAGGAACTCTGTCCACTGCTGTTCATCGATCGCACGGGCTGTGATGAAGATGTCCTTATCTCCCCTGCCCGACATATTCACGATGATCGCCCTGTCTGGAGGTATATCGGGTGCAAGCTTCATGGCAAGCGCCCCGGCATGCGCTGATTCCAGCGCGAAACAGAGTCCTTCGTTCCGTGCAAAGAACTTCACGGCCTCTATGGCCTCCTCATCACGGATGCTGCAGAACTGTATGCGGCCCTGTTCCCCGAGATGGGCAAGCTGCGGGCCGATCCCGGGATAGTCAAGACCGGCAGAGACCGAGTGAGTCGTCTGTACCTGTCCATCCAGATCAAGCAGGAAGCGGCTCTTATAGCCCTGCACTACCCCGATCGATCCCTGTCCGTTCATGCGGACGGCATGGTCGCCCGGTGCATCACCCCTTCCCCCTGCTTCTGCTCCGTAGAGTGCAGGTTCGACAGCCTCGATAAAGGGAGAGAAGAACCCGATCGCGTTCGAGCCTCCCCCGACGCAGGCGATCATCGCCTCCACCTGCAGCCCTTCACTCTGCCGCTTCACTTCGTTGCCGATGACAGACTGGAACTCTCTCACCATATCAGGATACGGTGCCGGTCCCAGCGCTGAACCGAGCAGATAGTGGGTGTCCCCGTAGGAGGATGCCCAGTCTCGAAGTGCTTCGTTCACGGCATCCTTCAGGGTGCTGGAGCCTGAGGTGACCGGGATCACCTGTGCTCCATACTGCCGCATCCAGAATACGTTGGGGTACTGTCTGTTCATGTCGACCTCACCCATATAGATCACACACTCAAGTCCGAGCCGTGCACAGACAGCCGCGGTGGCAACCCCGTGCTGCCCGGCGCCGGTCTCGGCGATGATCCGCTTCTTTCCCATGCGCTGTGCCAGCAAGCCCTGCCCGAGGGCGTTGTTGATCTTGTGTGCCCCGGTATTGGCCAACCCCTCAAGCTTGATATAGATCTGAGCACCGCCGAGCTGTTCAGATGCTCTTCGTGCATGCAGCAGGGGGGTCGGTCTCCCGGTATAGGTCTTTGCCTCATCCTCGATCCTGTGCAGGAACTCCTCATCCGCCATCGCTTCTGAGAAGGCCTGTTCCAGCTCATCGAGCGGGGCCCTGAGGACTTCTGCGACATACTTGCCTCCAAAGGTCCCGAAGAATCCATTATCACTGTGTTTCATCGTATCTCTCCAATGCATCGAACAATGCGCTCATTCTGGTATGGTCCTTCACTCCCGGTCCACTCTCTACCCCGCTCGAGATATCGATCAGTTCCGGTTCACAGGAACGAACGATAGAGCTGACGGTCTCAGGGGTGATCCCTCCCGCTATCCAGAGTCTCTGGAGCCCTGCAGCCTGCATGACGAGCTCCTGATCGATCATCCTCCCGGTGCCGCCATGGAGGTGAGGATGATAGGCATCGATGAGGGTCCTGGGACACCGATACTCGGTGATCCTTGCCACATCATCGGCACTGCGCACCCGCAAGGCCTTGTAGTAGGGATGTGTCAGCTCACTGCACCGCTGCGGGCTCTCATCGCCGTGCAGCTGGATCACATCGATGTACCCCTGTTCAAGCAGCTCCACCGCAGCAGCATAGCGAGGGTCCTCTGCTGCTGCATGCACCACGACAGCAGCCTTGAGCACCGGCAGACCCTTGAGCGTCCTGATGAATCCGGGAGTCACTTCTCTCTCAGAAGGGGCACAGATGAACCCGATGAGATCAGCTCCGAGTCTCACTGCCATCCGGGCGTCCTCATCCCGAGTGATCCCGCAGATCTTCACCAGAGGTCCTGAATCCCTTCGCCGCCTGGTGATCGCTGACCAGAAATCCCCGTTCCCTGACCGGCTACAGCCATCCTGAAGGCCCCTGCTGATACTGCTGATCCGTTCGGGATCACGTACCACAGACTCCCCGCAGAGGACCGCTGAGAACCCCTGCCGGCCGGCAAAGAAGGCATCCTCATACTCCCATATCCCGGACTCGTAGACCAGCGTGGTCGACCAGTCGATCAGCTGGCGCTGTCTGACAGGGAAGAGTCTGTCAATGGTGAAACTCTTCAGGTCCCTGCTGTTGATGCCGGTAAGCTTCGGTGCAAGCGCCCTGACTTTTTCGATATCTTCACTGCTGTGCACCTCTACCAGAGCACCCATCCCCAGAGCTGCGGCATGGTGATAGAGCTGTGCACAGACTTCAGCGGTCAGCAGCGAGGCGATCAGGAGGACCAGATCAGCTCCTGCACGATAGGATACATCAATATCATCGGTGGAGCAGAGAAAATCCTTCCGCAGGACGGCCAGCTCAGGGAAGGCCTGTTTCACCTGCATGAGATCATCAAGAGATCCATGGAAATGATCCTCCTCGGTGAGTACCGACACGACCCGGATTCCCTTCTTCACGTAGATTCCCGCCTGCGTGACCGGATCGAGCCGCCGGTCGATGAGTCCTTTTGACGGTGATGCCCGTTTTATCTCGCAGATCATCTGCGGTCTGTCAAACAGGTCCCCTGCAGCGGTCAATGGGACCGTCCTGTGGTCGGGGATCCGGGAGCTCAGTCCCGGGCCCTCCTGTCTGATACGATTGATGCGCCGCTGGAAGATCTGCTGTCGTATATCCTGTGTCCGTCCCTTCATACGCACGGCTCCTCTGCTGCCAGACGGTGTGAGCATGCGATGATCTGTGTCAGCTTCTCACCGACGCTATGGTCTGCAAGAGCTCTTTCTGCCCGCTGTATGCCCTCACCTATCGTTGGGACCTGCTCTGCTGCAAACAGTGCGGCTCCTGCGTTCATGATCACAGAGGTACGTACCGCTTCATACCGCCGGTCTCGTTCCCCGCTGCTGATCACCCGTGCGATCTGCGCATTATCCTCCGCATGACCGCCTGCAAGGTCGCTGCCCGGGTATAGCGACAGACCGAACTCCTCAGGGGAGATCTGCAGAAGTTCGATCCTGTCATGCTCATCGATGAAGCAGATGTCTGTTGGCCCTGAGACCGATATCTCATCAGCCCCGTCGTTCCCATGGACGCACATCACGCGTTTGACGCCAAGGAGCTTTGCCGCTTTGGCGACGGTGATCAGCAGGGCGTGATCGAAGACGCCGATGATCTGGAACTCACTGCCGGCGGGATTCACCAGAGGGCCGAGGATGTTCATGATCGTCTTGACCTTCAGGCTCCGTCGTACCCCGGCGGCATGCCTCATAGCTTTATGGTAGCGCGGTGCGAACATGAAAGTGAAGGAGGTCTGCTCCAGCAGCTCTGCCGCATCGGGCGGCAGGAGATCTATCCTGATCCCAAGTGCTTCATAGAAGTCGGCACTGCCGCTTCTGGAACTGACTGCACGATTGCCGTGTTTCGCCACATCAGCCCCGCAGGCAGCACAGACGATGGCCGCGAAGGATGAGACGTTGAAGGTACCAAGACCGTCACCGCCGGTCCCGCAGGTATCGAGTACCGGTCCATCAAAGGGAAGCGGTACGCACTTATCACGCAGCACCTGTGCACAGCCTGCGATCTCATACTCGGTGATCCCCTTCATGTTCAGCGCTGTAAGGAATGCAGCGGTCTGCGCATCACTCAGCTTCCCCTCGGTCAGTTCATCCATGACCTCTGCAGCCTCATTCCGTGTCAGATCCTTACCATCCATGAGCCTCTGCAGGATCCCCGTCATGTCACAGGGGATCCGTTTGTACTGCAGGAAGTTCTCGATCATAGCCATCCCCTCTTCACTCATGATCGATTCAGGGTGGAACTGCAGTCCCTCGATCAGGTAGTGCCGGTGTCTGATACCCATGATCTCCCCATCTGTTGATCGTGCAGTGACTTCGAGTCCTTCTGGGAGTGTTTGCTCATCGACACTCAGTGAATGGTAACGCACTGCAGAGAACTGAGCAGGGAGGGCCCGAAAGAGCCCTTTCCCGTCGTGTCTCATGGTATCGATCTTCCCGTGCATGATCCGTCTTGCCTGTACGATCGATGCCCCGAAGGCTTGAGCGATCACCTGATGCCCGAGACAGATCCCGAGAATGGGAATCTCCTTTCCGAGCTCTCTGACGATCTCCAGGGACACTCCCGCATCTTCCGGTCTGCCCGGTCCGGGGGAGATGATGATCCCCTTCGGGTGCCGCTGCCTGATCTCTTCGACCGAGATCTCAT
The DNA here is from genome assembly GCA_021736385.1 of Spirochaetia bacterium. Classification (GTDB taxonomy): domain Bacteria; phylum Spirochaetota; class Spirochaetia; order CAKZLE01; family CAKZLE01; genus JAIPFY01. Next base: position 30,623 of record JAIPFY010000021.1, read on the forward strand.
CATTGCGAAGCACTTCGATACGGTCTGTGCAGGATTGAGCAAGATACTGTACGATGTTATAGGTGAACGAGTCGTAATTATCGATGACAAGATACATGTTCACACCTCCAGACCAAGGCTTGATGCCATGGCTCGCAGCTTCTCGTTGGTCTCTTCCAGTTCCCTCTTTGGGTCCGAATCATAGACGATCCCCGCTCCTGCCTGGAGCAGGAAGTCCTCTCCCTGCTTCAATGCTGTTCTGATGGTGATACAGGTATCCATGTTCCCGTTCGCTTCCATGTACCCGACCAGACCTGCATACCAGGAGCGCTTCTCCCTCTCCAGTGAATCGATGATCTTCATCGCCTGGATCTTCGGGGCCCCTGACACGGTGCCGGCAGGGAATACCGCACGTACGGCATCTGCAGCGTGCTTACCCTGCACCAGTGTGCCTTCGACCTCTGATACGATATGCATGACATGAGAGTACCGCTCTACCCCCATCCGCTCACTCAAGGTGACACTGCCTGGTTCACACAGCCGCCCAAGATCATTCCGTGCCAGGTCGATGAGCATGATATGTTCTGCCCGCTCTTTCTCATCGCCAAGGAGTTCCTTCTCCAGCTCCAGGTCTTCCTGTACGCTGCCCCCCCGACGGCGGGTCCCCGCGATCGGTCTCACGACCGCTTTGCGTCCTTTCACCTTGACCATGACCTCAGGAGATGCTCCGAACAGCTGATACGAGGAGAAATCAAGATAGAACATATAGGGGGATGGGTTGATGGTCCTCAGCCGTTTATAGGCATCGAAGGCGGAGAGCCCGCTGCTGATTCTCAGCTTTCTCGACAGCACTGCCTGCAGCAGGTTCCCTTTGATGATCTGATCGCGTACCACCTCTACCTGCTCCATGAACTGGCGGTCCTCTTCAGGGGAACTCACCATACGCGCATTCTCTGCCATACCGCTCTGTGCCAGATAGTTGAAATCAAGATCGTTCATGCGACTGACCACCTCATCCACAGCCCTCTCGAGATCGATATGCGACTGTTCGTAGTTCACTCCGAGGATATAGACCAGATCGGTCGCATGATCGAATATGATATGGAGATGTCCGAAGATGAAATGGGCATCATAGAGCCCTGAAGGGTCACGTTTGTCGCTGAAGACGATGGAGTCACATCGTGCGGCGAACTCGTAGCCGAGGAACCCGTATCCGCCGGTGGGGGTCGGAAGGTCCCTCTCCTGCACCGGGTTCTGTGCAGCGATACCCGAGATCACATCCAGGATATCGCGTGCAGGTGCAGCTATCGGAGTGATCATGCCGTCCTTGATCATGGAGACCGTCGGTCCCTGCTGTACGATGCTGAAGGCCTCATCAAGCAGCAGCAGAGAGTACCGCTCTCTGCCGTTTGCCAGTGATGAGGACTCAAGCAGCACTCTGGCATGGAATTTCCCTGCAAGTCCGCAGGGGGTGAATCGTTCTCCGGGCAGTACCCGCAGTACACTGTCATCTCTCACTACTGTTCTCCTGTTTCGGGAACAGGGCTGAAAAAAAGACCCCGTTCCCGGGGTCTTTTCTGCATCAGCATGATGCTGATCATCTGGTCGTACCCGGGGCATATACACGATAGGCCCCGATCATGTTCAGAGCCTTATCTTGATGAGCACCACCAGCTTGCGCTGCAGATTCTGATTGCGTTGTGTGACATCAGGATATTCATCGTTTGCTCCTTGCATAATGTTTCTATAAACAGTAACACTGCTCTGATAGTAGACGTAACAGCAGAAGATGTCAAGAACCAGAACAGAAAAAACTGAAAGATCTCTCTCATACGACCGTACTGCGGTGAGAGGAGGCTGCTCAATGCGCATCCATGGCATCGAAGAGATCAGTGAGACTGGTATAGGCCATGGAGAAGAGTCTCTGCTGACGCTCATAGAGCGGTCTGAGTTCCGCATGGGGAGTCACGGTCTCTGATACCGGGTTCATCTGCTCGACCATGGAAAAGTCAGGATAGATCCCGGTACCGACTCCTGCCAGGAGTGCAGCCCCCATACTGGTGGCCTCGGTAAGCAGTCGGGGGACGGTGAGTGCCTTTCCGAAGATATCAGCGAACACCTCCTGCCAGATGGCCCCCCTCGCCCCGCCACCGATGAGCATGATCGAAGGATCTTCCAGCTGGCCTGTCATGATATCCAGGGAGAGCTTGAGGTTCATGGCGACCCCCTCGATCACGGCTCTGCAGAGATCCTCGAAACTTGTATTCATATGCATGCCGAGGAACTCGGCTTTTGCTCTGGTGTTCCACCAGGGGGAACGCTCACCCATCAGATAGGGGAGGAATAATACTCCCCCTGCTCCGGGAGACGAGAATGCTGCCTGATCGTTGAGATCATCGAAGGTTGCGGCTTCTGCATTTCCCTTCATGACGTTCGCGAACCAGGTGAAGGCACTTCCTGCGCTCTGCATGGTACCGCAGGGATGATACAGTCCCTCGATCGGATGAGCGAAGGTGAAGACTCTCATGGCCGGGTCCAGAACAGGCTCAGTGGACGTCACCGAGACCCAGGCGGTAGAGCCCATACAGCAGTACGGCTTGCCTTCTGAGACCGAACCCGCCCCAAGGGTCGCACAGCCACCGTCGCCGGCTCCGATCACTACCGGCACTCCCTCGGGAATCCCGGTATCGATACTGGCATTCCTGTGCACGTAGCCGACTACCGTCGTTGAGGGTACGGCCCTCGGGAAGAGCTTGGGGTCCACACCTGCTGCTTCGAAGATCTCAGGGGACCAGCAGAGGGCTTTGAGATCGAAGGCCTGTGTACCCGAGGCATCGTTATAGTCAGTAGCATATTCACCGGTAAGCCGGTAACTCACATAATCCTTTGCCTGCAGCACCTTGTGGATACGACGGTAGATCTGCGGCTCATGCTCTTTGAGCCACATGACCTTCTCAAGTGTATAGGCTGCACTGGGCCGGTTCCCGGTGATCTCATACAGACGTTCTGTCCCTATCGCATCAGCAAGTCTCCGGGCCTGGACCTCACTTCGCAGATCACAGTAGATCATGGCTTTATGCAGAGGGTCCCCCTGTGCATCGACCCCGAGACAGGCCATCATCTGTCCGCTGAACGAGACTGCTGAGATATCCTTCCTGTCGATATGGGTAAGGACCTGCTGACTGGAGTCGCATACTGCGCGCCACCAGTGAAGCGCATCCTGTTCTGCGCGATTTCCCGACATGAACGCTGTCGAATAGGAGGAGACACAGCTCGCTATCATCGTTCCCTCTTCATCGAACAGCGTAGCCTTGTTTCCCGAAGTGCCCAGATCATGTGCCAGAATATAAGTGCTCATACGTACCCTCTCCCTCAGTCCTTGTGTATATATGTTCGTTGCAAGTATAGCGTATCATCACACTGAAGTACAGAAACATGCGGGGTAAACGCAGCAAAGAACAGAGTCCCCTGATCAATCCAGCAGCACCTGTTCCAGAGCCAGAGGATCCTTCAGGATTATCTCTCCTCTGGTGTGCACGATCATGCCGTGATGCTCGAACTCAGTGAGTTTACGTGATACCGACTCTCTGCTGTTCCCCAGATAGAGTGCCAGATCAGAGACGGATGGACACCGCAGAAGATCAGAGGGACCTGCTGCATGCCGCTGCAGCAGATACGAGGCGAGTTTCTTCTCAAGGGTGGTGCAGCTCATGATCTGATGGCGCTCGATCAGCTCCCCCATCTTGCTGCCGACACCATGGAGGTAGGCTTCCAGGAACGCCGGGTCGCTGCAGGCGGTGAGGATATAGCTGTAGGGTATGGATAGCATCCAGCCGGAGGTCTCCGATGAGACCCAACCGGGATAGTTCGCATGCATCTGGCTGGCAACGGAACCGAACACTTCACCGGATCGAACATCTCTGAGCAGGGCTCTGCCTCCGGAGGGCAGCGCGAAGGTGATCGACAACGCCCCGGAGAGCAGGAGGATGAGTCTGTCGCACCGATCATACGGAGAGAACAGCAGATCTCCCCGCTCATGGCTGATGAGAGACCCCTGTGCGATGAGATCAGACTGGTACGCTCCGTTCAATGTGGAGAACAGATCATGCGCAGCAAGTACATGCATGATCTGCTCATTGGTCATCCTGGTGTTCATATACCAGTCCAGTATACCATACAACAGGGACTCTGTGTCTACGTACGATAGGTAATAGCATCGACCGGGCAGACTGCTTCACATTTCTTACAGACGATACAGTCCTGTGCGGCGATGACCCTGATCTTGCTCTCTTCGGACTCACGGGTAATACAGGAAGTGGTGCAGACCCTCTCGCAGGCACCGCAGCCGATGCAGCTTGAGGAGTCTATCTTCATCCCGCGACGGGAGATCCGGGAAGTGACAGAGAGGATGGTGCCGAACGGACAGATCCTGCGGTGAAACAGTCCCTCTTCGAAGACCAGAGAGACCACCACCGAAAGACCCAGCAACGCAGGGAGCATGGGAAACGGTGTGCCGGCTCTCTTGGTGAGAAGCATCGCTGCACCGAATGCCAGCAGAAACAGGACGTTCCAGATCCAGTGTCTCATCCACGACGGGGTCGCAAGCCGCTTGATCCCCAGCTTCTTGAAGATCCAGCTCTCAAGACGCATGGCAGTCCCCATGGGACAGACATCTCTGCAGTAGAGTCTTCCCCAGATAAGGGATACTCCCATACCGGCGATAAGGAAGATACCGAACCAGAGCTGGATACGTCCCAGAAACGTCAATGCACCGAAGAGTATGAGAAACAGGATCTGAGAGATGGTCTGGGCGGTACTGCCCCTTCCAGACTGTGTGTGTTGTGACTTCATGATGTCCTCCTGCCGGAAGATATCACAGCAGCAGGATCATACTGTGTGACAGATATCACACTATGAAAAAGATCCACTTGATATCGCTGCAGACTAGCCCCGATCGTGCTGGAACCGGGTGATGATCATACCCTCGGCAGCAAGCCGATGACTGACCCATATCCTTCGAACCGGACCGCGTCGATTCCCAGCGCCTGTGCCGAACTGACATGCTCCTGCAGGTCATCAGTGAAGAACACCTCGTGCGCAGCTGCCCCTTCCCGCTCGAGAATATACTCGAAAAATCTCCGGTCCGGCTTGGCTAACCCCATCAGATGTGAGGCATAGACGGCATCGAACCATCCGGTCATACCTGATTCGATGATATGACTGTAGTGGCTCTCACAGGTGTTGGTCCCGCATACCACTCGATGACCGGCAGCTCTCAGATCTCCGAGCAGCTGTACCATCTGATGATTGACTACCGGGTGGAAGCAGGCATGGAGGAGGTCCTCGGTGACGGATAGCCCACAAGCTCTTTGGCAGCCGTTCCAGAAATCCTGCACCGACAGGGTCCCGGTCATCAGGCGGTCGAGCTGAGCCTGGTAGTAGGTGACGAACACCTCACAGTCAGTGTCCAGTCGTGCACACACTGCCGGGATGATATCGACCTGATCGATGATCACATTCCCGAGATCGAAGATATAGAGGCTGTGTTCCATGATCTGCTCCAGGTATACCGCAGGCGACCTCTGCCCTCTGCGGGTGATACGAGAAGTATAGCGTGAAACGGGGAAAAGAGGAACAGCAAGTGATCATACAGGCAGGGACTGAGACCTGACAAGGCTGGACTGTACTGGAAACGGCTTTGTACAGCCGCTTCGACCAATCCCTGCACCGAATAGGATTATTTTAAAATCGATGAAAATTCTGTTTGACATGAGCATAAAGTAGACATATACTGCTATCATGATGTCAGACAGCAAGACAGCAGGACAGCTGAAACCATTGTCCAAGAAAACACAGTCGGATCAGATCGTTGATATTCTCAAGGAGTATATTGCATCTGATAAAATACGGGTAGGAGATAAACTCCCTCCGGAACTCAGCCTTGCAAAGATGTTGGACGTAAGTAGATCGACCGTCCGGGAGGCAATCCGAACACTTGCCGTCCAAGGATACATCAAGATCATAAACGGCAAAGGTTCCTTTCTTCTTCAGAAGCGGATAGACATGCCCATGAAGCAGATCGCCGCCTGGTTTGAAGATCACAAGATGGAACTGGGTGATTTTATCGAGGTCAGGAAACTGATCGAACCATATGCTATCACCATGGCGATCGAACGGGGGACCCCGGAAGAGTTCAAAAGGATCGATGCGATCAGACTCGAATACGAAGAAGAGTGGGAACTCGGGGCAAGCCCAAAACTCGGGGATGTGGATGCCAGATTCCATCAGGCGATCGTCGATATGGCTCATAATCTTATCTTGACCAACCTGTACAAAGTCATCGTCGAAGCGTTTGCTGATTATCGTCAACGATCATTTGCCGTTCAGTACCATGCAGATAATGCCATTGAGCCTCACAGGAAGATAACAACTGCCATTCTCACCAGAAATACGGCAGATGCACAGCGCTACATGACCGAACACCTGAATAAGGTCTATACGGATATGTCATTCTCATAGAGAGGGCATACCGAAAGATATATCCAATACGTTAAAGGAGATTACGATGAGAAAAATTACGGTTATCATGATGTGCTTATTGATGGCGATCAGCTTCTCAGTAAGTGCTGAAGGGCAGAAGGAACAGAAGCAGGAAGCGGTCAAACTCAAAGCCTATGTACCAACTAACCCAACAGCAGTACCAACAAAATCATTAATGTTATTTGCAGAAAATGTCAAGGCTCGAACCAATGAAGCAGTGGATATCTCAGTGTATCACAGTGGACAACTTGGTAATGACAGAGAAGGTATCGAATCAACCCGGATAGGGACGATAGATATCATGTTCGCAGGGACCGGTGGGTACTCGACATTCTACGACAAGACCAAGATCTTCGACCTGCCGTTTCTCTTTGATACCGCACAGGAAGCCTATGAAGTGGTGAACGGTCCAATCGGTGAAGAGATTTTCTCCGACATGGGGAAATTCGGTCTGGTCTACCTTTCAACAGGCGACAACGGTATGCGTCACATCAGTACCGCGAACACTCCCGTGCACAGCCTAGAGGATGTCAAGGGTCTCAAGATCCGTGTGCCTGGGATAAACACCTATGTAGATCTATGGACATATTGGGATGCAGTAGTGACTCCAATGCCGATCACCGAGCTCTACATGGCCCTGAAGACTGGTGTAGTTGCTGCTCAGGATAACGCACCATATCATTCTGTCGCGAGCAAGGTATATGAGGTTCAGGATCATTACTCCATGATCAACTACATGTGGATGGGACTTACCATGGTCATGAACAATGCCAAATGGGCAACACTGTCAGATGAGCACCAGAAGATCATAAAAGAAGAGGCGATCAAGGCTGCCAAATGGTCCTTCGATGAGATCGAACGTGATAACGTAACCGCTCTGGAGGCTATGAGAGCAAGAGGAGTCACCATCGACCTGAATCCTGACAGAGAGAGTTTCATGGAAGGTATCGATGCTTTCTATAGCCGATATGCTCAGGAAGCATGGTATGACAAGGATCTTATAGATACTCTGAGAAACAACTGAGACTGAATTACGGGTGCAAGGAGCGGGTATGTATATGCTAATCAAACGAATGCAGAAACTGAACATCAAGATCACTCAGGCAGTCAGTATAGTCATGTGTCTGTCTGTTGCGATAATGGCATCACTGATCATCCTGTCAGTATGTGTAAGAAATATTCTGGGGTTCTCTTTCCAGTGGATCGTTGACGTCAATCGTCTCATCTTCATATGGATGGCTTTTCTCGGAATCGTATATGTCAACGAAAAGGACATGATGATCCGTTTCGAGATCGTAGATAATGCCCTCTCCCCTGCACTCCGTAGAATTATCACCATCGTAAGGCACCTGTCTTCACTCTTCCTCTTCCTGGTGATGGTTCGAGCAGGCCTGCTGGTAAGCAATTTCGCGAAAGACCAAGTGTTCTCAACTATCCCGGTCTCAACGAAATGGCTCTACTTTGCCGTTATCGCGGCAGGTATCCTGCTCGTCTATCAAACCACAGTGAAGATTCTGGTGCTGTTCGCACATCCTCATGCAGAAAATCAATAAGAAAGGGTATCTTGATGATAGCGTTATTCCTGCTCTTCTTCATTCTCATCGCCATAGGGTTCCCTGTGGCGATCTCGATCGGCCTGAGTTCGATCATCTCTCTGATAGCCTACGGGTATCCGCTGATAGTGATCGCACAAAAGATGGTGACAGGTATTGATTCGTTTACCTTCATTGCTATTCCCCTGTTCATCCTGGCAGGTGAACTGATGAATGTTGGTAAGATCACTGATAAGATCTTTGATTTTGCCAAAGCGAATGTAGGATCAATACCAGGAGGATTGGCTCATGCCAATGTCGTAGCAAGTGTCATCTTTGCCGGTATGTCAGGTTCTGCGATCGCTGATGCAGGTGGATTGGGAACCGTTGAGATGAAGGCTATGAAGGATGCGGGTTTCGATGATGAGTTCTCCAGTGCTGTTACAGCAGCAAGCTCTACCATCGGTCCGATCTTCCCTCCCAGTATACCTTTTGTCATTTACGGAGGCATTGCCAGCGTATCGATCGGAAAGCTGTTTCTCGGAGGGATCCTTCCGGGACTGGCAATGATGCTGGCCTTGATGATCCTGATCTTCTTTTATGCTCTGAAGCATGATTACCCGCGAACCAGGTTCTCCTTCAAGGAGCTGGCCCGACAGAGTATCAGATCGTTCATCCCCATGATGACCCCCGTGATCATACTCAGCGGATTCGTCACAGGATTATTCACACCGACAGAGGCTTCTGCTGTAGCAGTTTTCTATGCCCTGATCGTCGGAGGGATCCTATATCGAGAGATCAGCTTCAAGAAACTGGTCGATTCTCTGAGAAACACAGCCGTAACATCTGCGAATGTCATTTTCATCATCGGGACTGCGACACTGTTCTCATTCATCCTTACGAATGAGGGGTTTACCCAAAAGATCGCAGATACGCTGTTCATGATCTCTGACAATCCTACGGTGATTCTCCTGATCATAAATCTGGTCCTGTTCATCCTAGGTATGATCATGGAGCCGGGAGCGATACTGATCATGCTCCTCCCGATACTGCTTCCGATCGTCGAGCAGCTGTCCTTCGACTATGTACATTTTGGTGTGATGATCATCCTGAATCTCATGATCGGCCAGGTAACCCCCCCATTCGGTATGTGCCTGTTTACCATCAGCCAGGTCGGGCATGTCCCTATCAACAGGCTCTCACGTGCCGTTATCCCATTCATCTTCCCGCTGGTCGTTGTCCTGCTGCTGACAATACTGTTCCCGGGAATCATCACCTGGCTACCGAATCTACTTATGCCCTAGGCAGCACCGTTGTACAACTACCAACTTGAGGAGAGAATCATGAATGACAATCTATTTGACGTAACCGACAGAATAGCTATCGTGACAGGAGGACTCGGACAGATCGGTTTGGAATTCACCCTGGCATTACTCGAAAGAGGGGCCAAGGTAGCTGTGTTCAACCGCACGATACGCCAGCATATCATTGATGAGCGTATACCGGAGATGTACCGATCCAATGAACACTTCGCAGCCTTCGAAGTCGATATCACCAAGAAAACAACCATCGAGGCAGCGCTTGAGAAGATCCAGGAACGTTGGGGAGTCCCCCATATCCTGGTGAACAATGCCGGCGTGGATACACAGCCGAGTGCCCCCCCGGAGGTCTCAGGCCCGTTCGAACAGTTCCCTGAAGACGTCTTCCGGGAGGTCGTGAACGTCAATCTTACCGGAACATTCCTCTGTTCACAGGTGGTCGGTGCTGCGATGGCCAAAGCAGAGAGGGGCAGTATCATCAATATCGGCTCCATCTACGGGATGCTCTCTCCGGTACAGGATATCTACGCATATAAAGAGAGAGACACGGGTATCCCTTTTGTGAAACCAGTAGCCTATTCAGCCTCAAAGTCCGGGATCTACAACCTCACACGGTACATGGCGACCTACTGGGGAAGAAAAGGAGTTCGAGTGAACACCCTATCGCCCTCTGGAGTCTTCAGAGATACACAAGATGCTGAATTCCAGAGGAATTACTGTGCCAGAATACCCATAGGAAGAATGGCTGCAGCTGATGAATATAACGGCGCTATGTTATTCCTGGCATCAGATGCATCTACATATATGACCGGTTCCAATCTTGTCATAGACGGGGGATGGTCAGCATGGTAGCACAGGGGAACGATCCTGTTCTGAGCGGTATCTACGCTGCGGCAATCACTCCCATGCATGACGACGGCAGTATCAACGAACGATCACTGAGGGAGTATACCCGTTGGGAACTTGAGCATGGCGCAGAAGGATTGTATGTTTGCGGATCATCAGGAGAGGGACTGCTGTTGTCGCTTTCAGAGAGGAAAAAAGTGCTGGAGATCGTTCTTGATACGGTTGCAGGCACGATTCCGGTCATTGCACACACAGGTACGATTCGCACCGCAGATGCGGTGGAGCTTACCAGGCATGCGAAGGACGCCGGGGCAGTCGCCGCCTCAATGATCCCCCCCTACTACTACTCGTTCAAGATCGAGGAGATCATAGACTATTACACAGATGTCATGCGTGCAGTGGACCTGCCGCTGATCATCTACAACATCCCAGCGTTCACAGGTACCGCATTCACCGTTAGAAATTGTTCAGCATTGCTGAAAGAACCCCAACTCGCAGGCATCAAGCACACTTCGATGAATCTCTATGATCTTGAGAGGATGAAGAAGAACTTCCCGGATAAGACCTACTTCAACGGTTACGATGAAGTGTTTCTCTCGGGACTTGCTGCAGGAGCGGATTCAGCCATCGGGACAACTGTCAATATATTCCCTGAGGTATTCAAAGAGATCAGACAATCCTTCCAGAACGGGGATATGGAAAAGGCAAGTCTGTTTCAGCATAAAGTCAATGATCTTGTGGAATTATTCGTCGATATGGGAATATTCAATGCTGTCAAGTATGTCTTCACCCTGCGGGGGATCCCCTGCGGCTCTTGCAGGAAGCCCTTCAAACCATTGTCCGAGCTGCAAAAAAGTACCATCAAGCAGTATATAGCATCGATGTAAGGCACTGACCGCACAGAAGAAGCGAGGGTGCAGTGTTCACACCAGCACCCTCGCTTCTTCCTGGATCCATTACCGACTACTCATCCCCATAGGTCTCAAGCATCTCTCTGAGGATGTTCAGCACATTGAACAGGGTGAACACGCCGAGGATCACTCCGCAGCTCACCGGAGAGAGCTGCATGGCCTGCCCCATCCCGATGACCGAGGTGACCATGAGATAAGCCGCATAGGGCTCCTCGGTGATCATCGTCAGCCACTGCTTGAAAGCCATATCATAGGACTGAGAAGTCTCGTACCAGGTATAGACTGACATCAGAGTACCCGCGACAGCACCTGCAGACACACTCACTGCCGCAAGTGCCGATATCTTTCCCCAGAAGAAGATATGAGGCATGGCTGTATAGACGATCGAAGCGGTGAGCAGGACGGTCGTCGAGACGACCAGCTTCTGCAGGTCATGGAAGAACTCTGCACGATTATCATCATCGATGGAGAAGATCCTCGCCTCATAGCTGCGATAGATGGTACGGGTTGACTCATCGATGCTCTCAAGCAATTCATCATAGGTCTCCTGCGGCAGCAGCTGCTGTGCCTGCCCCAGGATCGTATCGACATCAGCACCGGTAGCGATACTGTAACAGAACGACAGATACTCTTCTCCTTGTTCCTCCTGCAGAGTCATATCGATCACCATATCTGCATCAACGGATCCTGCTGCACTTCGTGCAGTCTCTGGGATCCCCTCCAGATGCGCTGCAATATGCTCCCAGTTCTGATCGATGGCCCGGGAGACCACCTCACGGATCTCACTGTCACTCACCTCGATCCCCTCGTTTCCCGAATGCGGCTGCACCAATGAACATCCGCTCAACGGGATGATCAGCAACACAGCGATAATCCTGTTCATCCACTGCTTCATCGTTTCTTCCTCCTTCTTCTTCCCTCGCCTTGCGTATCATCTGATCACAGATCGATACGCAGCCCTGTCCACCCGAGCTGCAGACACAGACGCAGCCGGTCGTAACCGGATACATACGCTGAGATCAGCTCCAGACTCTCATGAAACATGCCTCCGGGATCCCTGACCACCAGCGACGGTTCAAGATAGAAGCCGCAGGGCAGCCCCACCCGATACCCCGCCGCCGCCTCCTGCATGTAGTGGTACCAGTCTGCAGGCCGATCTTCACCCTGCAGACGTATTCCCTGAAACAGTGATACCCCGATCCAGAAACTGGAACCTCCCGGATGGTATGTGAGCATGATCGAAGTATCGACAAGGGATCTGCCCGTATCAGAGGCAACATAGGTCAGGGGTATGCTCAGGGAGAACTCGGAGCTGCAGGTCAGATCGATCCCTCCGTGCAGATATCTGTGATCAGACCACAGGGCATCAGCCGCCCCGACATCGAAGTAGCCGCCGATCTTCCAGGTATCAGTCTCACTGCCGAAGGCAGGGACTGCTATGATCAGGACAGTCAGCAGGATGGGTAAAGCATATCTGTTCATACGGATCTCCTCTAACGCACGTCTGTGTACGAGCACTTGATTAACTCTACCGTGCACCGAGGAGTGAGACAATTATCGAAAAACACAGAGCTGCCGGCAGATTTCTTTATCTGCCGGTAGGATCAGTGAGGCATCAGAGGACTTTTGAAGGTACAGGAGCTGATGTTTCACAGCTGTTTCCTGGAAGCTTTCAGCAGCTCATCGAGAGGTGGGAACTGAGGAAGTGGTTCTTTCGAAGAGACCAGACCCTGCACAAAAGAAGGTCAGGAGAGTCTGGAGGTGCCGTGTCATCGGTCATGAGCCTCTGCTCGGGCGAACATTCCCATGATCAGTTCCGCCCCCATCATATCGGGGCTCTTCATCGTCTCGAGCCCTGAAAGAAACTCCTTGAAGGTCAGCAGCTCCTCGATCATCATCAGCCGTATGAGCTGTTCATGCTCAGGCGGCGTATTCACGATGATACGGGTCTTCTGCTGCATGAGCGTGAAGATCATACGCTCCTTTCTGATCTGATAGACCTGTGCGCTGTGATCGAGCCGGTTTACGAAGAACTCCTCTCTGCGGAAACCATCGATCAGCGATCGACGCAGGAACGATGAGGTCAGTTCCGTGGGGAACTCCAGTTCTATGGAGATCGCCTCCTCCTTCTCCCCAAGCGCCTTCCTGTACCCTGAACCACCCTCGAAGCTCTTGATCAGCAGCGGAGGTGCTGCGACACTGGCGATGAGCATATTCATGATCGCGACACCGAACATATCAGTCCCGATGACTCCCGCTGACAGGCCGATACCGGCAATGATCAGAGCGACCTCACCCCTCGGGATCATACCCACACCGATACGTACAGAGCCGCGAAGATTGAATCCTGCCAGGTAGGCAGGGATACCGCAGCCGAACAGCTTACCGATCAGCCCAACCACGGTGAAGGCGAGACCGAACCAGATGACATCTGCCATAGCGGCAAAGTTGACCATCATGCCCATCACACAGAAGAAGATCGGTACCAGAAAGTCATACAGTCCCTGTATCTGCTCCCTGATCTCGTGGGCTGCATCGGTCTGCGAGAAGGAGAGCCCGGTGATATAGGCTCCGATGATCATGGCCAGTCCCACCATCTCCGATAGCCCCGCAAGGACCAGCGCGATACCGAAGGAAGCTCCGACGATCAGCTCCAGTGATTCGAAATACTTCAGCCCTTTGATGATATGAGGGGCCGCGATGATACCGATCACGGTACAGACCAGCCAGAAGCCGATCGCCTTGACCGCCACGACACCGATGGGACCCCACTGAATACTCCCACCTGCAGCAGCGACCGCGGTCATACCTATCACGATAGACAGCAGCACGATACTGAACACATCATCGAGCACCGCCGCAGCCAGGATCGTGACTCCCTCCGGGGTGGAGAGCTTCTTCTTCTCACTCAGGATCCGGGCAGTGATCCCGACCGAGGTCGCTGTGGAGATCGTCCCGAGGAACAGCGCAGTCGGATGCATGATCGAATCGACCGCAGGATTGAACAGCACCGTCACACCGCTTCCCAGAAGAAAGGAAAAGACGATACCGCCGATACCGACAGCTGAACCCTTGCCTGAGAACTTGATGAAGGTCTTCAGATCTGTCTCCAGCCCTGAGACGAACAGCAGGATGACCGATCCCACCGTAGCCAGCCCGTAGAGTTCAGGGGAGACCGGGATGGTGCCTTCGGTGATCGCGAACAGCGGTCCCTCCAGTGCAGGGATATGCACAGCTCCCAGCAGGTAGGGCCCGATGAGCATACCTGCTGCCAGTTCCCCGAGGACCTGAGACTGTTTGAGTTTGCGTGAGAAGAACCACCCCGAGAGACGGGTGGCAAGGATGATCAGCCCGAGCTGCAGTACGAGAATCAGCATCTTATGTGTCATGGAACGCACCTTTTTCCTCTGTGAGGATCTTCGATCAGAGAGTAAGCGTATCAGGTCATGATGAGCTGGAGCCTGATCAGAGTCCGAAGACCGCCAGGACCTCTTTCGCGGTCCCCGCAGCCAGGATCCGCTCCCGTGCCTGCTCATCCTTGAGTACCATGCTGATCTCCGCGAGGAACTGCACATGGGGACCGGTCCGGGTGGTCGAGGAGAGGGTCATGATGAACAGATCGCTCTGCTTGCCATCCAGCGCGGCAAAATCCACCCCTTCGCGCTTGATCCCGATACAGGCGACCAGCTCCTTCACCG
>JAIPFY010000022.1 GCA_021736385.1 Spirochaetia bacterium
TAAATTGGATATCAAAGATAAGTTGGTAGCAGCTATAAACAGTATTGGAGAGTTTTCGACCTATAAAGAAGTGTTTGGAAAACCAGCTCTGCCATTTTCGGTGAGTGAATGAAATTCACTACACTGCATAAACAGAGCCAAAAACATCATGGTTACAGGGCTTTTATCTACGGTCGCCTTTACTTATAGTTTACTTTGTATTATCATGAAAATATACCATCAGACAGATATAACACTCTGTCTGGTAACGGAGAGGAATAATGAGAATCACTACAAAAGGCAGGTATGCGCTCAGAGCAATACTATTTCTTGTGCACTGCAGTGATGACAAGCCAGTATCGATCAAAACACTCTCTGAAAAGACCCATTTGTCACCCGAGTTCCTGGAACAGATCTTTTTTCGACTTCGTAAGGCCGGTGTCATCATCTCTACCCGAGGACCTGGAGGGGGGTTCACCTTCCTGAAAGATCCTGCCAGTGTCTCCATTCATGACATATTTCTCGCAGTGGAAGAAGGTTATCATGTAGCACCATGTACCGAACTGGACCATGATAAGGCTAGTTGTGAGTTCTCTTCAGATTGTGTGGCTTGCGATTTCTGGAATCACACCAATGATGCTTTCGTAAAGTACTTTTCACAGGTGTCCATACAAGATGTAGTAGATCGAAAGTTTCCCGAACTGCTGTGAGGGGAATCATCTTGACAGGAGTCTGCAGTATCTCAAGGATACCGCAGGCTTTTTATGTGTCCACATCCTCATACCAAAGGTCCTGTCCATCCATACTCCGAAACAGATATCGGTTCCCCTCCTTCCTCAGCAGAGACTTCTGCACCAGCGGCACCTTGCCCCCGCCTTGGGGGAGGTCGACTGCATAGACCGGCATAGCCAGACCGGAGAGACGCCTGCGCAACTCCTGTTCCAACACGAAGCCTGTTGCAAGGGGCGTCCTCAGATGGGATGTCCCGCTTGCCAGGTCCCCCTGGAACAGGTAGTACGGCTTCACCCGTGCCGCCACCAGGTCGTTCATCAACTGCTCGAGCAGATCGACATCATCATTCACACCCTTGAGCAGGACCGTCTGATTGAACAGCGGAATCCCCGCATCAGAGAGACGCATCAAGGCCGTGCGGGCTGCATGATCGAGTTCCCTCGGGTGGTTGAACTGTGTCATAAGATAGACAGGAGCCCTGCGGGAAAGGCTGTGAAGCAGATCTGCAAGCTCACCGGTGATCCTGGAGGGGAGCGTCACCGGTACTCTGGTACCGATACGGATCACCATATCCGGTCGTACGCGTTGGAAGGTACTGATCATCTCATGCAGCAATGCATCGCTCATGGTAAGAGGGTCCCCCCCGCTGATCAGGAGCTCTCTCACCTCGGGAAGCGCTCCGAGGGCATTCGCCGCTGCTGCTGTCTCCTGGATCGATGCCGGCCCCTCCTCTTTTCCTGCGAAGCGGCGACGAAAACAGTGCCTGCAGTACATGGCACACATGTCGGTGGCAAGGAATACCGCCCGGCTCTTGTATCGTCTGATCAGCCGGGGAGTCACATGCCAGGAATCCTCTGCAAGAGGGTCTGATGATTCACAGGGCAGCTCATGAAACTCCTCGATCGTGGGGATCACCTGCAGGCGTATCGGGTCAGCCCTGAGGGCAGACTGATCGATCAGCGAGAGATATCGTCGGGGGATACGTACCCTCAGCGTCCCAGATCCCTGCAGCGTCTCTGCTGCAGCACTCCAGGCCAGTTCATCTTCTGTCAGACTGCAGCACTGCTGCAGCTGCCCCATATCCTGTATCGCTCCCGCAAGTTCTTCCTGCCATACCTCTTCACTCATGAGTTAGGCATACCATGATCGCAACGGTCCTGTCTATAAAAAGAGCCCCGCTTCCATGAGATAAGGGTCCCTCAATGTCGATACTGGTTGACAGCCTGCCATCTCGGACGTATGGTTTATATAAGTAACACACACAGAGGTATACGAGCATGCCGAATACACAGCAGAAACCATCTCACATGAACGGATACTATAAGATCACCTTCATGATCGGTCTGGGATTCTTCACCATGGGACTCATGGACCCCCTCTATGACACCTACATCCCCATCTTCCTCAGCAGGTTCGTCGATTCGAAGGGGCTGATCGGTACGATCATGACCCTCGATAACATCTTCGCCATCTTTCTCATCCCCGTGGTCTCAGCCCTCTCAGACAGGACCCGCACCCGTATCGGAAGGCGCATGCCCTTCATCATCACTGCATTGCCCCTGACGGCTCTAGCCTTCAGTATCATCCCGTTCACAGCGCTGAACACCCTCTGGGCTCTGATCCTCTCGATCTTCCTGCTGAACATATTCAAGCAGTCAGCACGTGGACCGGTCGTGGCCCTGATGCCCGACATCATCCCCGGAGAGCTCCGATCTGAAGCGAACGGCGTGATCAACACGATGGGAGGTATCGCCTCGATCGTGGGAACCATCGGTCTTGCACAGATGATGAACATCGCCATCCGGCTGCCCGGCAGAGGTCCTACCACCGACATCCTGGCCTTCCCCATCGCCGGGATCCTGGTGCTGGTATCGACAGTGCTGCTCTATGTGTTCGTGAAAGAGAAGAAAGCCGAGGAGCTGCCTGCCGAAGTCAGGGAGAAGAACCCTTCGGTCATCGCATCACTGAAGCTGATCTTCAGCAACGGGGACCGAAGTGCTCTGAGGATCCTGTTCGCACTGCTGTTCTGGTTCATCGGGTATCAGGGGGTGCTGCCGTTCATAGGTCTGTACTCCAAGGATATCCTTCAGACCTCTTCAGGGACCGCAGCTCTCGCTGCCGGCATGGTGGGTATCGCCTATGCGCTCTTTGCCATCCCATCGGGTATCCTGGCACACCGCAAGGGAAGGAAGAAGACGATCAGACTATCACTGCTGATGCTCTTCGCCGTCCTGCTGGCTGTCTTCTTCCATGATCCGGTGACCTCCTCTCTCGGGTTCGGGACCCTGGCAAAACAGCTCAGTTTCTGGTTGCTCATGTTCCTCTTCGGGATGTTCTGGGTCTCCATCGTCACGAACTCCTTCCCCATGCTCTGGCAGATGGCTACCTACTCGGATATGGGGATCTATACCGGTCTCTACTACTTCTTCTCCCAGCTCGCCTCGATCGTAGCCCCGCCGATCACCGGAGGGTTCATCGATCTGTTCGGGTTCAGAGCCATCTTCCTGTTTGCTGCGGTCTGCATGCTCATTGCCTACGGCATCATGGGCGGAGTGAACCGGGGTGAGGCCGGTGAGAGTGCCTAGGAT
This sequence comes from Spirochaetia bacterium, assembly GCA_021736385.1. Lineage (GTDB taxonomy): Bacteria > Spirochaetota > Spirochaetia > CAKZLE01 > CAKZLE01 > JAIPFY01. The sequence goes on from JAIPFY010000022.1 coordinate 3,300, forward strand.
CAGATACCGGTCTTCCCTGATGACCGGGGAAGACCGGATGAAATATGCTCCTTGATGGCCGCAGAATACGTAATCTGTTGGCATTTCTTCACGTGATACGGTATACTTGAGAGTATAAGGAGCCGCGATGAACAAGAGCTATGCAAAAGCTGCCCAGAATGTCTTTTCCTCTTCTTTCATGGGTAATATCTTTCGTTCGATCGGCGGTATCGTCACAGAGTTCACGATCCTCTACGGTGTCATGATCGCGCTGTTCCTTTCGATCGATGAGCTGCAGTTCTCCTTCCTTGCTATGAATCTCCACCCGCTGTTCATCATCGCATGCCTGCTTGGGATCAGACATGGTTTCTTAGCCGGACTTCTGGCTGCCAGTCTCTCCTCACTGGTCTACTTCTTCTCCTATGTCTATCTTGAACTGGATCCCATACTCTTCTTCAACAGCTATGAGTATTACAAGTTCCCTCTGATCTTCCTCTTCGGCGGGTACCTTTCAGGAAGGTTCTATGACAGCAGTTACCGGAAGATCACCGAGATGCGTGAGGCCAATACAGAGGTCCTGCAGGAGTATGATCAGCTGGAGAAGACCTATAAACAGACGATACGACTCTATAATGAGATGAAGGAGCAGATCGTAGGTTCTGAATACAGCATCTTCTCTCTCTACGATATCGCATCATCACTGCAGACGACCAACCCTGAGAAGGTCTACACAGAATCGATCGGTCTGCTCTACAAGTTCATCAAGGCACAGGCGATCACCATCTACACGATCGATCGATCCGGCTTCATGAGGACCAAGATCCACTTCGGCAGTAAACGAAGTCATTCAGGGACAAGAAGGCTCTCAGAGTTCCCCATGTACCAGGAAGTCCTCTCCTCAAAACGGGCGGTCAGGTGGAAGAAGGATGCCGGGAACGATGCACCGGTCTTCAGCGCACCGATCGTATCGGAAGACAAGGTGATCGGGATCATCGATATCGATGCCATAGAGTTCGAATATGTCACAGAATACAGCTTCAGTGTCTTCCAGCTGATCAGTGAATGGATCGCAAAAGCGCTCTCACAGGCGCTGGCGATCGATAAGCAGTTCAACCTGATGGGCGTCGACTACTCCAACATGCTCGAACTGCCGCAGTTCGAACTGCAGCGACAGGAAGAGCAGGTACGGAAGGATAAGTACGGACTGCCCTTCTGCCTCGCAGTCTATGACCTGCAGTATCTTGATGCAGATCACATCGTCCCCCTGATGCAGCGAAGCCTCAGGAGTGTTGACTATATCGCCTATGATCATACCCGTAATCTGGTGAAGATCCTGCTGCCGGCGACCGACGAAACGAACTACTCGATCGTAGAGGAACGGCTCTTCAAGAAGGCAGGTCAGAGACTGAGCAGACAACTATGAATCGATTTCGCTATGCCCTTGTGATCGTGATCATACTCCTCACAGCAGTGATCCTGCAGTCGATCAAGGTGATCGACATCGTCCCTGAGTTTTTCTGGATAGATTCGCTGCGTGGGGAAGCTGCTCCAGCAGAGACAAGACTGGTCTCTGCTGATCCCGAACAGCTTCCGCAGGAGTATCAGCGATATTTCATCCTGCACTGTGACCAGCATGAACATGAGAACAATACCTACTACCATCTGATGCAGGTGTTCCGCAATGCTCACGTACCATACCAGCCGATCAGTACCACCAGCCCCACCCTCACGCAGCAGCTATTAGAGATCCCACAGGGAGCGACCCTGATCATAGCTCAGGAGATCACCAGAGAACTGAGTGATGAGCAGCTGGAGATCATCACCGCATTCGTCGCTGAAGGCGGACACCTGAGCATCCTCACCAGATCCTTCGATAAGCGGCTGGAGACACTGGGAGGCTTCGTTCTCAGGGGTGAGTTCATCGATACCTGCGGGATCGTGTTCGAACAGCCGATCTTTCCCGGACTTGACCGCATAGAGCGGGATCCCTCCACCTGCACCATCTCCGTACTGGATCTTGAGAGATCTGCTGAGACACGATTGCTGCTCTCCTCCTCTGAAGGTATCCCCCTGCTATGGGAACACCCCTACCAGAAGGGCATGGTGCTGTTCTCCAACTCGACCCTGTTTCAGGATAAGATCAACCGAGGTCTGTTGCTCCAGTACCTGCTCGATCAGAATGATTACGGCATGGCAACCATCTTCAACAGAAAGATCTTCAACATCGACGATTTCCCTGCTCCAGTCCCCCTGAGCACAGACCCGGAACTCTTCAGAGAGTATCAGAGAAGTACCGATAAGTTCTATCGGGAGATCTGGTGGTCAGACATCAGGGATCTTTCGGTGAGGTACGATCTGCTGCTGACCGGACTGGCCATCGGCACCTACAACAATGACACACAGGCCCCCATGATGCCGATCTCTGAGATCGACCTGAAGACGATCGAGTACTTCGGAAGAAAACTCAATGAGGTGAAGGGTGAGCTGGGGATCCACGGGTACAACCATAATCCGATGCTCCTTGCAGGTGAGGCAGACTTTGAAGCCTACGGCTACGCTCCCTGGCCAGCTGTAGATGACATGGTAGAGGCACTGGATTATCTGATCGATACCCTGGAAAGACGGCTGGGGGCAGTCTCCTACCACACCTATGTGGCACCCTCAAATCTTGCCAGCCTGGCGACCAAACAGGCACTGATGAAGGCGATCCCGAGTATTCGGGTACTTGCCGGCATCTATACAGGGGGCAAGAAGGAGCCTGGTGCCTTCATCCAGGAGTTCGGACCTGATCCCGATCTCCCCGGGGTCTATAACTTTCCCCGATTCAGCTCAGGATACATGTATACACCGCAGACCATGTGGAACATCTACAGTGCCATCGCTGAGCTGGGGGTGTTCAACCACTTCATACACCCCGATGACATCCTGGATCCTGAACGATCCCTGGGCAACAGCTGGGAGGACATGTCAAAAGATCTCTCTAAGATAGTCGCAGAAGTATCAGGGACATTCCCCTTCCTCGAGCCTGCTACAGACTATGATGCCTACACGGCCTATCGTGCCTACGAACAGCTCGAACTGTTCAGCAGAAGAGAGGGTGCTACGATCGAGATATGGCTGAAGGATGCTCAACTGCCGGTCATGGGGTATCTCCGTGTGGATGAACCGGTGACCGATACCGACGGAGTGACTCTGATGCCGCTGAAGAGGGACGGACTGTATGTGATGGAGATCACCAAACCCTATGCGACAGTCACCCTGCTGCTCTAGATGAAGTCATCATAATCGATGATGTGATCCATATCTTGTACAGGAAGGTTCTCTTCCTGCCGATGCTTCGACTGATCTGCAGGAGTCCGTTCCTGTCCATCTCCAGAGAGCATCACATGTTCCTGCTGCAGATACCGCTGCAGGATCATCTTGAGCGGGTCAGTCTCATCTTCCTGTTTCGGTATGTCCTCTATGAACTCTTGTGCAGCTTCTACTATCAGGACATCATCGTCTTCTCTCAGCAGAACAGCAGCTTCTATCGAAGGCTCTGAAACAGCAGTCCCAAACGTGCCCCCCTGATCCAGAGAGTCGTTCTCATCCAGGATCTCATCCTCATGCATCGATGAGAAGATCGAAGAAGTGAATGCATGATCTTTCTCTGACTCTGTACGTGAAATGTCGATCACCCCTGCTGCAGGATGCAGATTACCGTTCGCATTCCCGTCCGTGGGGCTCCCTGCTTTCTGCTCCCGAGTACGCCTGAGCTTCTCCAGATAGAGTCTGTCCAGTGCATCCTGATTGGTGAGCTTATCGTCTATCCACCCCTCGAGCTTCTCGAAGGGACGCTCTTTGGTCGCGGTATAGACCGGCTGGGTGATATAGGTATATTCGATCACCCTGCGATAGCTGATGATACTCAGATAGAGCCCGAGGAGCATGGTCAGGAAACTTGCTGCGAAGAACCCGAATCCGTAGAACTGTTCACCCCACAGCAGAGAGAGGGAAGTCAGGAGCACGTTGGAGAAGAAGAAGAATGCTGTGAGCAGCAGAGTCCTGTTCCTCTCCCCGATATAGAGCAGTACCTGAAGGAAGATCAGTACGAAGGCATTGCAGAATGCCCCCAGCGCATAGATGATGAAGATCTGCCGGGACTCCTCAGGGACTCCCAGGACGGGGAACAGGGAGCGTGAGATCACGATGATGATGATCGTGACGAACAGCTGGATCTCGAAGGTCTGCAGGATGTTCCTCTGCAGGGATCGCCACATCCTGTCTGCGAACACCTTGAGCTCACTCAGAGGACCGTTACGGATCACTGCAAGATAGAACTCACGGCATTTGACATAGAAGTCAGTCTCGATCAGCACCATGAAGAGCATGATGGAGGGAAGGATGGTCAGATAGGAATAGAAGGTGGCTATGTCGTAGAAGGGGGCATAGCGATAGATACCGAAGAGGTTGATGCTGATCGGGGAGAACCACATGATGATGTTATCGACCCAGATCGCTGAGGTGTAGAAGAGACCTATCGGCCAGAGACTCGGGACACTGTGGAAATAGCGGATGAAATGGAACACCTTCCCGTTATCATCCTTCATCTCCGTGAGGAAGGCGATGAGCAGGAACAGGGTGAAGAAGACGATACCCCCGAGATAGGCAAGCAGCAGGTTGGTAGCACCGCTGTAGCGTTCGAACTGCAGGGGATTATCGGAAAAGAGGATGATGAGCACGAAGGTCACGAACGCACCGAGGAGGTTGGACATCGTGATGAGCTTGAAGTTCTTCAGAGTCGACTGGTATACGATCAGCATCCAGAGGATCGAGAGGACGATCATGAGCATGACAGCGATATAGAGGAACTCCAGGGGCAGATCCTTGTTGGAGTAGAAGCCCATACCAGCTGCCAGACCCAACACGGAGATCAGCATGCTCACCCCCCAGAAGGATGGCTTGATATAGGAGTACTCTTCGTTGTAGATCCTGTCAGCGATATAACGGGTGATGATCATCTGGAACGGAGCGGTGAGCAGCTGTGAGAAGAGCGTACTGTAGATGACCGCGGCGATCAGCAGCTCCCGCTCTGCAAACGGCAGACCCCAGCGCTTGGAGAATGCGAGTACGATATTGATCGTCAGGATACTGATTAGCCACGGACCGGCAGAGACGATAGAGGTATGGAACCATGCATGGACACGCGTGGAATAGGTACTGTCGTCCTTGAGCATCTTTCTCAGTGAGAACCCTATACCTGCCATGGTATCCCCTTTCGGTCTACCTTCAGACCCAGCTGTTCATCTTCTCCACTCGCCTTCGCGAGGGCCAGTTCGTAGATCTCATCGTATGCTTCGAAGACCGCACTCCTGCTGTAGATGACCTCTGCCCGCTTCATACCGTTCCTGCCGAACTGCTTTCGCTCTTCCGGGTGCTCATACAGATAGATCAGGGCATCTGCGGTCTCTCTCGGAGAGACCGGACGTGTCATGATCCCGCCCTTGCCGAACCCGTCACCCACACCCTCGACCAGCTCACGGCAGGAGCCCACATCAGAGGCGACTACCGGCGTCGCACAGGCATAGGATTCGAGGATGACCAGCGGCTGTGCTTCTGAGATCGAGGTGAGTACGATCACATCGATGATGGGCATATACTCTTTGATGTTCACCTGTCCGGTGAACAGGCAGCACTGCTCAAGATCCATCTCTTTGACCATCTCCCTGCACTCACGGGCATAATCCTCATCTTCCTCATCAGGACCGATGATATAGAGTATGGTATCATCATAGATAGAGTGAACATGACGAAACGCTTTGATAAGGGTCTTCACATCCTTGATCGGCACCACCCGCAGGATCGCCCCGATATGGAACCCTTCGTGCGGTTCCTTCTGCTGGGAGAACCCCTCAATGTTCACACCGTTCGGGATCACATAGGCCCGTTCCTTATCGACCCCGAGTCCCTGCTGGATAGCACTGTTATGGCTATAGAGAGCGATGGCCAGATCACAACTGTCATACGCACCCTGTGAGAGAAAGTAGAAGTAGTCGATCCACAGCTTCTTGTAGATACCCTGTACCCAGTCAGCTTTCAGGATCTCCTCCTCTCGCTCTCGGGCATAGATCCCATGTTCGGTGAGCAGGAACGGTTTGCCATTACGGAACTTGGCGATCAGCCCGAGCAGCCCCGCATACCCGGTCGAGATCGAATGGTACACATCCGCCTCGGGCAGCTCCTGCTGCATGACCGACAGCAGGGTCGCGAGCATGGATCGGAACGTCCAGAAGAAGATCGTGAACCCCTCCTCCGTAAAACGCTCCTCATAGAGCTCAGAGAGGTGCTTGAAGAAGGTCCGGCTCATAAGGAAATCGATGGTATTGCCGATCCGGTGAGGATCACACACCAGATTAGTGACGGCAGCCCAGTCCACTCCACCGTCAAAGAAGAGGAACTTCTTCAACTGCTCCTGCTCTGCATCGGTGATACGGATCCTGGCCCTCTTATTCTGTTCGAGGTCCAGGAAGTCAAACAGATAGACCGTCCGAAACTCGATCACGTTGGGAGGGAAGGTATACTTCAGCCCCTTCACCTGGTCTCTTGAGGCCATGATGGTCAGGATCTTGAAGCGATACCCCTTCAGAACGGTGACCAGCTGCTGCACCCAGGAGGAGACCCCTCCTGCTATGTAGGGATAGGCACCTTCCAGGATGAGACAGATGGTCCTGCCGTCCGGTTCGAGAGAGACCCCGCTCCTGCCCCAGTCGCAGGGCTTCCCGGGATCGATCTCACCTCTATAGAGCTGCTGTTTCTGCTCTTTCACCTGCAGGTTCCTCCTTGAAGAGCCAGAACGCTATGAGTCTCTGCTGTTCCTTCGTCAACGTGACATCGGAGGAGTCGATCTGCTCTGCTGTCTGCTGGACTGCAAGCAGGTCCCCTTTCTCGTAGTAGTATCGCATCAGGGTGAACCTCAGGTCCATATCATCAGGATAGGACTCGACCGCTGCCAGCAGCAGCGTGACAGCCTCCTGATGCTTCCCCTGACGAAGATAGGCCTGAGCGAGCAGCCTGGCCACATGGACCGTACTGCCGAACTCCTTGAGTTCCAGCTCCAGCACTTCGATCACCTTGCGATGATACATCGGTTTGATATCATCATCGAGCAGTCCTGAATCGATATAGTTCTCATAGAGCAGGACCAGCTGATCAAGATGTTCCAGAGTCAGCTCTGCTGCTGCTGCATCCCGTGCTTCCCTGATGGCCTTCTCAAAACGGTTTTCCAGATAATTGAGTGTCGATGCGGTGTAATGCACCACCTCCACATCATCATCGAGCAGTCCCTTCTGCAGCATTCTGCAGTTCCTTGCCACATCAGAGGAGAGCAGATCCACGATCGCCTCTTTCTTATTGATCGCACTCGCATAGGAGAAGACCCCTGACATGTCCATGAGCTTGTTCACCTGATTGAAATCGATACTCACTGACTTCTCTTAGGAGATATCATCTTTGGAGTACTCATGCTTGAGCCCGAACTGCACCGTATTGGAACCCAGGATATAGAGGGTGATATATGCCGCGGCGTAGATGAGAGCTCCAATCCCCGGCATGAGCAGAAACAGCATAGGAGAGATGTTCCGGGTCTGCGGAGAGGATGCTTTTCTCAGCCAGAAGAGCAGGATGCTCAGCAATATATGAGCGATCAGCAGCGGGATGAACATCAGCTGCTGCTCTTCGATATAGGTATACTGATAGTAGAGCAGCAGAAGCAGGAGTTCCACCGCACACAGGAACCCGACTGCCAGTGGATACAGCCAGGGAAGCTTGGTATAGGAGAAATAGAGATACTGGATCTCATCACGTGATCTTGTCTGGTTATCCATCTATGGTCCCTGTGTGCAACGTTGAATCCTCTGCATGCTATACACTTTATACTATATCACAGGAGCGATACGCGGGCAAACAGATACATCTTCCATACTTATATAAAATAGGGTAGAATAACCGCCATGAATATAACCATACGATATGCCCGCTCTGAGGATGCAGAGGCGGTGACTCACCTGTATAACTACTATATCAAGCACTCGGTCGCTACCTTCGATCTCGAAACACGATCCATCGAGGATCGCCTTGCCTGGATCGATGAACATACTCCTGGATCTTCACATACGCTGCTCGTCGCGATCGACGAGGACACTTCTGCTCTGGCAGGCTATGCGGCGACCAGCGCCTTCCGTCCCAAGGCTGCGTATGACACCTCTGCTGAGACGAGTATCTATATCGACCATGAGTATACCGGAAGAGGGATCGGCAGGGAGCTCTATCGGAGACTGTTCGAACTGCTTGAGACGACAGACCTGCATCGTCTCTATGCCTGTCTTGTCGTACCCAATGAGGCCTCGTTCCGTCTGCATGCCGAATTCGGGTTCACTCTGGTCGGGACCTTCACCGAAGCCGGATACAAGCACGGCGCTTTCCATGATATCCACTGGCTGGAAAAGAGACTGTGATATGGTGGTGGGGGGATCATGACCCTGTCATGGATCCTCACCTCTCACATTACTATCTGTTGAGTTCGATCTTCACAAAGGACTCTGAGAAATCCTCGATCTGACTCAGCCGCGTAGCGGTGAACTCTGCCTCATCAAGCACGATATAGGGCCCGACGAGCACCTCATGAGAAGTATCGTTATTGCGAACTGTCACATTCCGTATCTCGAGCTCTCTGAGTCCCTCTACGATCTGATTCGCATCCTCTGTCGTCGGGGCAGCCTCTATGAGTACCCAGTAGTAGATATCGGCATCGGGCAGGACCACTTCAGGCTCAGGTTCTGGAACAGCTTCGGGCTCCTGGACCGGCTCCGGCTCGCTCGGCTCGGCAGGCTGAGGCTCTACGACCGGCTCGGCCGGTTGAAGGACCGGTTCTTCTGTCACCGGCTCCGGTACTGCAACCGGTTCAGGGACCTGTGGGGTCTGTTCCGGCGCCGGTTCTGCGGCGACCCGGGTCTCCTGAGGTGTCTCCTGAGGTGTCTCCTGACGGGGATAGTAGTATACGAGCCCTGCGCCTGCAGCGACCGTACACACCAACGTAATAGTAAAGACAACCCAAAGATATGCTCTATTTGCCATGGTCCTGTTCTCCTATCCCCTATATGACTTCAGACATATGCACATACATAGCCTGCAGTTGTTTTCGCAATCTGCTGTCACCATCGTTGTTCATTATAACATACATCGGAACCTCATCAAAAAAATATTTGGGTTCTATGGTCCGCTGCACTCTGTTTCGCCTGATAAACTCTGAAAGTGACATATTCCGGGTACTTGCTGCACGATAGAATCGTATCAGTGGCAGTGCCTGTACATAGAGTATCACATTACATAGCTTGTTCAACCCCATTTTATGCAGAACCGCTGCATTGAGCACACTCCCCTTGGGATATCGCTCGGTATCGCGATCACGGATCATCTGCATACACATCTCGATCATCAGCGGATGAGAGACTGATTCGAGGAACGCCAGTTTCGCCGGCGAGTCGAATACCATAGCACCCAGAGCCTTCCTGTCTATCTCTCCCGCCTTATCAAGGATCCCCTCACCGAACTCTTCGACCAGAGGATCCCTCCCCTGTTTGAGTGCAGCGTGACCGAGGAAGTCCACATCGATGACGAACCAGCCATCTGACTGCATGATGCTCCCGATCCGGTTCTTCCCCGTGCACAGTTTTCCTGTCAGCCCTATGATCATCAGTGCATATCTCCCCAACTCGCCCCGGTCTCGATACTGACGCGAAGAGGGACCTTCAACGTCACGACCTGTTCCATCTCCCTTCTCACCAGTTCGGTCATCAGATCGACCTCATCGAAGGGGACCTCGAAGATCAGCTCATCGTGCACCTGCAGCAGCAGACGGGAGCTGAGTTCTCCCTTGTGCATGCTGTTCTCGACGGCGATCATCGCCATCTTCATGATATCGGCAGCCGTTCCCTGAATGGGAGTGTTGACAGCAATACGCTCAGCCCCGGACTTCTCGGTGCGATTACGACTGGTGATCCCCGGGATCACCCGTTCATGTCCGAACATGGTCGTCACCTTCCCGGTCTTCCTGGCCCCTTCTACCGTCTCATCCATGAATCGGCGAATCCCGTGATAGCGGGTGAAATAGGCATCGATGAAAGCCGATGCCCGCTCCCGGGGAATACCCAGCTCCCGTGAGAGCCGGTAGGGTGACATCCCGTACATGACCCCGAAGTTGATGGTCTTGGCGATCCTTCGCTGTTCATCAGTCACCTCCTCTGGAGGGAGATCGAAGATGAGCGATCCGGTATGCCTGTGCACATCAGCACCGCTGATGAACGCCTCCTGAAGTCCCGGGTCATCAGCATAGTGGGCAAGGATGACCAGTTCGATCTGGGCGTAGTCGGCTGAGAGGAACACATACCCATCTCGCGGCACGAAGGCACTCCTGATCCGTCTTCCATCATCGCTGCGTATGGGAATGTTCTGCAGATTGGGATTCCTGCTCGATAACCGGCCGGTAGCCGTACCGGTCTGGATGAAGCTGGTATGGATGCGCCCTGTCGTTCCATTGATCAGCAGGGGCAGAGAATCGACATAGGTGTTCTTCAGCTTGGTGAGCCCACGATGCTCGAGTATCCACTGGGCAACCACATCTACTTTTGCCAGCTCCTCCAGCACCGAGGTGTCAGTGGAGTATCCTGTCTTGGTCTTCTTCACTGGGGTCAGTTTCCGCTCTTCGAAGAGAATCGTCTGCAGCTGCTGGGTCGACCGTACGTTGAAGGTCCTGCCGCACTCGGTGAACAGCTGCTGCTCGAGCGCTTCGATCCGTTCGGTAAGCTCGATACCATAGCTGTTGAGCTTCTGGGGAAGCAGTTTCATCCCCCTGAACTCCATATCTGCCAGGATCCTCAGGACCGGCATCTCCATGCCGTAGAGCAGCTGCTCCATCTTCCGACTCTTCAGTTCTCCTGAGAACCGGGTATAGAGCCTGAAGGTCACATCCGCATCTTCGGCGGCATACTCAGAAGCTCTCTCGAGTTCCACTTCGGGAAACAGGGAGCCCTTGGGTACGACATCGGAGAATTTGGTGGTCGTGTATCCAAGATACTGATCGGCGAGCTTATCCATATTGAAGGTGGTCCCGGTCGCATCGATCAGCCAGGCTGCGACCATCGTATCGAAATAGATGTTCGCAAGGGTGATTCCCCAGCGTCGCAGGACCGTATAGTCATATTTGATATTCTGACCGATGATCCTGATCTCAGGATCCTCGAGCACCGGTCTCAGATGGCTCAATACCACCTGCTCATCGATGAAGGTCCTGCCGCCGGCGATCAGGGGTATATAACAGGCTCTCTTCAGTTCATAGGCGATAGATAGTCCCACCGGCGATGCGATCATGGGATCGATATCGTCGGTCTCGACATCCAGGGCTATCAGTCCGGCAGCTTTGACCGCTGCAAGCAGTTCCTCGAGCTCCTGTTCTGTCGTGATCGTCCTGTAGACACCCTTTCCGCGTACTAGCTTCTCAAGCTGGTGTTCTTCCTCAGTCACCCCCTGCGCCGCATGTGCACCGACAGGTTTCTGCTGTTCAGACCCTCCGACAGCCTCGATGAGGGACTTCGAACCTATGTTCTGAAAGAAGGGTATCATCTTCTCGAAGGAGAAACGCTCTGCAGTGAACGATTCGATATCGCAGCAGATGTCTGCCTGATCATCAAGGATCACGAGCCGCTTGCTCAGAAACGCTATATCCCGGTGCTCGGTAAGCTTCTTGCGAAGTGCCGGGGAACAGGCATCAAGGTGTTCATAGATCCCTTCGAGGGTACTGAACTCACTGAGCAGCTTCACTGCTCCCTTCGGCCCGATGCCCTTGACCCCGGGTATGTTATCGGCAGAGTCTCCGATGAGCGAGAGATAGTCCACGATCTGCTCCGGCCAGATACCGAAGGTATCATGGACCCCCTGACGATCGACATGCTGCATATCACCTTTGACCGGCCGCAGGGCATGGATCGTCGAAGAGACCAGCTGCAGCAGATCCTTATCACTTGATACCACCACACTCGGTACCCCAAGCTCATCTGCAGAGCGCACCAGGGTCGCTATGACATCATCGGCCTCCATGCCATCCTGCCTGAGGACCGGTATCCCGGCAGACCGCAGGATCTCTTCGACCAACGGGATCTGCGCATGGAGATCATCGGGGGTCTTGTCCCGATGCGCCTTGTACTGATCGTAGAGGGAATGCCTGAAGGTATCCCCGATCGAATCCATGGCGACCACCAGGTGGGTCGGGTGCTCTTTCTTGAGGATCGAGAAGAGCATGCGAAAGAAACCGAACACCGCTGAGATGTTGTTCCCCTCAGGGTCGGTCATCGGTCTGTTGATAAAAGCGAAGTAGGATCGATAGATAAGTCCATATCCATCGACCACGAAGAATCTCTTTGTTGATTCCATCATTCCTCCAACGTCAGGTTCACACATAATCCGTCATACGCAGGGGCTATGTTCGGGGGAAGTCTCCCACTGAGGCTCTCATGATCGATCTCATGACACATGTGTGTCAGATACCCCTGCACCGGAGCGATCCGCTGGATCATGTCGACCGCCTGTCCGATCGAGAAGTGGGTAGGATGCTCCCGTTCGCGCAACGCCCCGACCACCAGCATATCGAGTCCCTCCAGAAGCGGCAGGCTGCTCTCAGGTATGCCGCTGCAGTCTGTCAGATACGCCATGGGACCGAATCGGTAGCCATTGATCAGTCGAGTACCATGATAGATGGGAACCGGCTGGATCTGCAGACCGCCGATAGACAGTCCGTGCTCATCGATCGGTATGAGCTCCAGAGACGGCACACCGCCGCCGGGGATCGTGGAAGCGAAGATATAGGCGAACCGCTTCCTGATCTGCAGCAGGGTCTCCTGAGCACCGTAGACCGGCAGAGACCGACGACAGGAGAATATACGCAGGTCATCGATGCCGAACATATGATCAGCATGGTCATGGGTATAGAACACAGCATCAAGCTGCTGAAGCCCTGCCCGTATCGCCTGCAGGCGAAACTCCTGTCCGGTATCTATGACCCATGTCAGACCTCGATGCCTGATCAGCAGCGATGATCTCATCCTGTTGTTATGAGGATCAGCAGAGGTACACACCGGGCAATCACAGCCGATGACGGGGATGCCATGAGAGGTCCCCGTACCCAAGAACGTCACTTCCATGGATTACTCCAGGACATCCTTGATCACTACTTCCAGCCCCTCTACTCCGCCTTTGAGATAGTTGCTCAACATACCCATGGCATCTGCAAAATCTATCGTATCAAGAGCCTCAGTGAGGTGCTGTTTGAGAATATCGGTATCAAGGGAGCCGAAATCGACATGCTCGTCCAGAGCCTGAACGAAGGCATCTGCAGCATTACTGCCCGACTTCACAGCCTTGTTCGCAGCATCGATGAGCACCTGCCTGTCCACCTGCTCGAAGACCGCTGAGATCTCCTGTTCAGTCGCACCTGCAGACTGATAACTCTTCTCTATCGTACCGATGACCTCAGTGAGCAGTTCTTCTTCTTCTGATCTGCTGAGGCTGTAGTTCGCCGAATCCCAGCTGATCCCGAACAGGTCCTCTGAGAGATCCGGAACGAAGAAGTAGATACCGCTGAAACACAGGATGACTATCGTCAGCAACGTGACGAATCGGACAAACAGGGATGTTCTCTTAACCGCCATGCTGTTCCTCCCTTTTTCTTGAAAATATACAGGACAGATTCAGCTCAACTATAGCATACTGCGCAAGGCCATGCATACAGAGTAGAACCGGGTTTCATCTGAATCTGATCGTGATGTGAGCACGACCGGCACAGACAGACCGGCGATGATACCAGCTGATCTGGAACCGGGGGTGAGGGTCATCACCTTGTTGACAGCGTTCGCCGTATCAAGGTTCGGCATCAGCAGCAGATCGGCATCGCCGGCGCAGCTGTCAGTGATCCCTTTCACGGCAGCGGATTCCGAAGAGAGTGCCGCATCCATCGACAGCGGTCCACTGATGACCGACTCACCGAAGGTGCCGTTCCTGCGATGATCCTCTGCCAGGGATCTGGCATCGACGGTGGAGAGGATCTTCGGACTCACCGTCTCCACCGGTCCGATCACCGCGACCTTCGGGAGACTGAGACCCATGCGATGCATGATCCTCAGGGCGTTGTGCAGGATCTTCTCTTTTCGGGGAAGATCCGGATCGATATTGATGGCGGAATCGGTGATGAACAGCGGTTTATGGTAGAAGGGCAGTTCGAAGAGACTCAGATGGCTGATCAGCCCTCCGGTCGGGACCAGACCGGCTGATCGGTCAAGGAAGGCACGGCTGAATACCGCAGTATGCACGATCCCTTTCATGAGGATACCTGCAGTCCCGAGGGTCACCGCCTTGACTGCCAGTTCACAGGCACGTACATGGTCCTTCACATCGATGATCCTGTCAGCGGGGATCGAGAATCCGAGGGATTCAGCGATACTGAGGATCTGTTCTCTATCGCCGAAGAGCAGGACATCGGCGATCTGCTGTTCGGTGACGCGTTTGAGACAGCTCAGGGTCTCTCTATGTTCTGCAGCAGCGACTGCGATACACGGCCGGGTCTCCTTCGACGGGCCATTGAGCCCGATGAGTTCATCAAATCTGTTCATACTCCATCACCTCTCTGCTACCAGTATAAACGGCAAGGGCGTTTTCTGCTAGAGAGAGCATTTCACGTTCACCGGGTATGACGAACACTTCCGCAAGATAGGAGATGCGATCTCTGAGCCGCTCGATGACATACTCACTGCGGGCTATCCCGCCGGTCACGACGATCGCATCCACCCTGCCGTGCAGGACCGCACCCATCGCACCGATCTCCTTGGCTACCTGATAGATCATCGCATCGGTATAGAATGCAGCACGGGCATCACCCCGATCGATACGATCGATGATCTCTCTCATATCGCTGGTCTCCAGATAGGACATCATCCCTCCCATACCGCAGATCTTCTTCTGCAGCTGTTCCTGGGTGTATCGACCCGAGAAGGCCAGCCGCATGAGATCTCCTGCAGGCAGTCCTCCGGAGCGTTCGGGAGTGAAGGGACCCTCCCCGTCAAGCGCATTGTTCACGTCTATGACCTGCCCGCAGCAGTGAGCACCCACGGAGATCCCTCCTCCGAGGTGTACAACGATCAGCCGGGCATCTTCATAGGCTGTACCGATCAGCTGTGCGGTCTCACGTGCTGCGATCTTATGATTGAGGGCATGGAAGATGCTCTTGCGATCAAGCTCCGGCATCCCTGAGACTCTGGCCTCATCGCTGAGTTCATCGACGACCACCGGGTCAGCGATAAGAGCCCTGCAGGAGGCCTTCTGTGCTGCCATGGCAGCGAGCGGAGCTCCGAGGTTCGATGCATGTTCTCCGTAGCGGGCCTGCTGAAGGTCTTCGAGCATCGCAGCAGAGACCGCATAGACCCCTCCTGCCAGAGGGTGGAGCAAGCCGCCCCGTCCCATGACCAGATCGATGTCGCCAAAGGAGATCCCTCTACGTTCGAGCATGTCGCTGATACAGGAGAAGCGATACTCCCTCTGATCCATGACCGAAAGATAGGCTCTGAGCTCCTCGCTGTCATGATCTATGGTGTGTACCGCTCGTTCTTCCAGACCCTCATACACAGCAATCTTCGTTGTGGTCGATCCGGGGTTGATGATCAGTGTTGCAGGTTTGATACTCGTACTCCTCTATGCATCCCTACAGTACGCTATCGTCTGTTCGATGATCTTGATGTTGGTCTGTACATACTCCTGCTTCTTCACACTCACAGGGAGGATGCTTCTGAGGGTCTCGACTGAGACAGCCTTCGTGTTCACCATATAGGCAGTGATCATCACCACGTTCGCCGCTGCAAGGAGCCGGTGCTCCTTGGCAATATCAGAGGCAGGGATCTTGAAGACATGAACATCCTTTCGTCTGACCTCCCGTGAGATGATCGAAGAGTTGACAAAGATCCACCCGCCGGGAGCGACCGTATCCTCGAAGAGATCGAGGGATGGGCCGTTCATGGCGATGAGCACGTTGGGATCATCCACTACAGGGGACCCGATGCGATCAGGAGAGAGCAGGACGGTCGCATTGGCATGCCCACCACGCATCTCAGGACCGTATGAGGGGAGCCAGGTAGCCTCAAGCCCCTCAGAGATCCCGCACTTGGCAAGCAGGACACCTGCAGAAAGGACTCCCTGCCCTCCAAAGCCGGCGATCTTGATGCGCTGTTCTTCGGGGGCTTCACCGCTGCCAGAGCACACAGGAAGAACCTCATTGCCCTGCAGCAGCTCGATGAGTTCCTCATCATTAAGCCATGGCAGCCGCTGATGGGTGTCGATCTCCGGACGCTCTGTGATCTGATCACGGAAGGTCTTCACCGGATACCGCTTCTCCAGAGTCTCCTTCATCCACTTACGGGCCGATACCGGAGTCATCTTCCAGTTGATGGGACAGGGAGAGAGGATCTCGACAAAGGAGAAGCCCTTGTGCTGTATCTGGCTCTCCAGCCCTTTCCTGATCGCTTTGCGTGCCTTCATCACCCCGGCAGCTGTCGACAGCGAGACCCGCTCGATAAAGACCGGAGAGGTCAGAGCTTCCATGATCTCGCACATGCCCATCGGCTCCCCGTCCCGTCCATGAGTCCGCCCGAGCGGTGTGGTAGCCGTCTTCTGTCCCAGCAGGGTGGTAGGAGCCATCTGTCCCCCGGTCATGCCATAGATGGCATTGTTGATGAAGAACACGGTGATCTGCTCGCCCCTGTTCGCAGCATGCATGATCTCAGCGAGGCCGATGCCGGCAAGGTCCCCATCTCCCTGGTAGGAGATGACGATGGCATCATCAAGGGTCCGTCGTACCCCGGTAGCTACCGCAGGCGCCCTCCCATGAGAACACTGGATGTTCCCGGTATCATAGTAGTAATAGGAGAATACCGAACATCCGACCGGGGAGTGAAAGATCACCCGGTCCTGGATCCCGAGCAGGTCTATGGCTTCGGCGATCAGCTTCTGAGCAGTACCGTGCCCGCAACCGGGACAGTAGTGCGTGACTTTCTCATCGTGACCTTTCCGTTCGAAGGTGTCATAGAAGGCTTCAGGTTTCTGGTGTTTGATCATCCTCACGCCTCCTTCTGCAGATCCTGCAGGGTCCGCTGCACGATCTCATCGACGGTGGGGACCACGCCCCCCAGCCAGTTGTAGCGCAGCAGCATCGGTTCACTGCCGACAGCGAGTCTTACATCATCGGCCATCATGCCGTCATTGAGTTCCACGACGATGAAGGTTCGTCCCCCGCCGGCTGCAAGCGAAGCAAGCGCCTCTCCGGGGAAGGGATAGAGCGTCTTGGGACGCAGCATCCCGGCACGTATGCCACGTGCGCGCAGCGCCCGCAGGGCACTCATACAGATACGGGAGCTGATACCGAAGGCTACGAAGATTACCTCGGCATCCTCTGTCAGTACCTGTTCGAAGGAGATGCACTGTTTCTCCACTTCCCGGTACTTGTGCTGCAGCTTCTCATTGTGGCGCTGCTGCAGCTCGGGGTTCATCAGGATCGAAGTGATCAGGTTGTTTCTACTGTTACGGTCTCCATAGAGAGCCCAGGGCTTTCTTTCACCCTTGAGCATCTCTCCGGAGATATCGATAGCTTCCATCATCTGACCGATATAGGCATCACTGAGAATGAACACCGTCATGCGGTAGGCATCGGCAAGCGCAAAGGCCGTCCTGGTGAATTCGAACATCTCAAGGGCTGAGTTCGGTGCGAGCACGATGTTCCTGTAGTTCCCGTGACCTCCGCCCTTGATGACCATGTTATAGTCACTCTGTTCAGGCCATATGTTCCCCAGACCGGGTCCTGCTCTCTGGACATCGACCACGACACAGGGGAGTTCTGCCCCTGCCATGTAGGAAAGCCCTTCTGCCATGAGAGCGATCCCCGGTCCCGAGGAGGCTGTCATGACTCTCGCACCGGCAGAGGCTGCCCCGTAGAGCATGTTGATCGAACTGACTTCAGATTCTGCCTGCAGGAAGGTCCTCCCGGCGAGCGTGAAGTATTGAGCCGCAGCATGGGCGATCTCACTTGCCGGGGTTATGGGATAGCCGAAGAAGTGAGTCGCGCCGCCGGTGAGTGCCCCGTGGATGATCGCTTCATTGCCTTTCATCAGACGCTTACTCATGGGGAGCCTCCTTCTCATCGGCAAAGACGGTGATCGCTCCAGGTTCAGGACAGCTGAAAAAACAGAGCCCGCAGGCTGTACAGGTATCAAAGCCATGAAAGACCGCATGCTGGTAGCCCAGTGCATTGATCTGAGTACCGATCATGAGACAATGATGAGGGCAGACGCTGACGCATACGCGGCAGCCTTTGCACTCATCGGCCGCAATCTTGACATAGTTCATGATTATTCTCCAAAGAGTTCGAACGCACCAACCCCGAAATAGTTGATGGCACTGATCGTATTGATGACCGCATCGGGGACATCAATGATATTCAGATGGTGGCCTGGACAATTGAGACGAGCACAGACATGTACGGTATTGCCATCCCCCGGAAGGTACAGCACGATACCCCGTGTACTGTCACACTCCGGCTCCCTGCAGGTATACTCCTCCATCAGGGAGGTCCCGCATACCGGGCAGAAGGCTTCTACACTCGTAGTCGGTGTGACCTCTTCGGGCAGGAAGCTGTAGAGCTTTGCATGGCTCCCCCAGAAGGCATCAACGAAGATGACACCCTCGCTCTTCCCGATCTTCACGTGCAGCTTGATAGCCGGTTCCCCGTGAATCTTCACACTGTTAACAAGGAGATTGTGACCATGTCTGCAAAAGATGGATTCGACAATGAGATACTCGAAATCACCACGCTGCTCAAGCCGGAATCCTGGCGGCACCGTCTGCCTGAGCTCATGCGGGATCTGTGTGTTCTTCAACTTCATACGTACTCTCCAGACAGAAGTCATTGAGAAAGAACGCTCGTTACTACCTGTTATCATACTAACCGCGGAAGACCGTTCTGTCAAATACCATCGTCAGAGTCGTACCGGGTACACTAACCCGAATATGAAAATTCCCAATGAAACCTCAAATGAATATCTCCCTTGGAGTGTTTGATGTGGTGTAATGGAAGAACTAGTAACAGGGAAGGAGTGTCCCTACAGGAGGAGTGGAGAGGAATTCCCTGTGTTGGTTGGACCCGGCAAGAACACTATGAACACCGTACTACTGAAACGGCTACGATCCAAGAGACCGACCCTTCCGTCGTTCCGCAGCACACAAGAAGGTATCCTATTCATAAAATCCTATACAGTATGTGTTTGGTTGCGACACACATCATATTCTGCTGACATTATATTGTAGTACAACCCCGTAGATACCAGATCCATCCAATGATATCCTTCGTACAAGCGATCCTGCATCTGTGAGCTTCCTGACTTTCTGCAAGACAAACCGACACCCTCCTGTCTGTGGTATGCTGCACACCTCTGCAGACCTCCGGTCACCAGCAGCCTGCTGTATCCCCATCCTTTTTTTGTTACATTGTGTAATATTATTCTTTATTTATGCAGATCACCATGATATACTGGTCTCAATCATCACAGTCGACCGCCCCAGAGCTCTGGAGAGCCGGTCTGGAGGAACGCATGGCAAAGCCATCACTGCCGTTATCTAAGAAGATCATCTTCTCCCTCGGCCAGCTCGGCTGGGCTCTTACCTCATATGCACCGGGCATGCTGCTGGTCTATTTCTATCTGCCGCCCGACAGTGCTGCAGGTCAGACCTTCCCGGCCAGGATCTATCAGGGCTATGTACTGGGCATACTCACCATCATAGGACTGGCCTACGGTGTGGGCAGGCTCTTCGATGCAGTGACCGACCCACTCATCGCAGGACTGTCAGACAGGAGCAAGGCGAAGATGGGACGAAGGAGACTGTTCCTGGCTATCAGCGTCCTGCCCTTTGCCCTGACGTCCATCCTCATATTCACCCCGCCGGCTGCAGGACAGAGTCCGATCAACTCGGTATGGGTATTCGCCTTCGTCATCATCTTCTACTGGTTCATGACCATGTATGTCACCCCCTATTTTGCCTTCATGTCAGAACTCGGACATACCCCGGACGAACGGCTGCAGCTCAGCACGCTGATCTCGATCACCTGGGCTGTAGGTACAGCGATCGGCACACAGGTCTTTGCCATCAAGGGTGCGTTCGAAGCCGGTGGGATGTCTGCGACTGCCGCTTTCCAGGTGACCATCGCACTGTTCGCCGGCATCGGCTTCCTGTTCATGCTGCTGCCGATCATCTTCATCGATGAGCAGAAGTACGGCGATGGGCATGCCAATGATCAGAAGATCATTGCTTCGCTCAAGGAAGCCCTCGGTAACAGAGATTTTCGATACTTCACCATCTCCGACCTTGCCTACTGGGTAGCCCTTACCTTCGCCAGTACCGGTCTGGTCTACTATGTGACGATCCTGCTGGGGCTTGAAGAGGCCTTCACCTCTACGCTGCAGATCCTGATGTATCTGGTCTCCTTCCTCTTCTATGTACCCACGAACCTCATCGCGAAGAAGACCGGGAAGAAGCGTCTGGTCCTCGTAGCCTTCATCTTCTTCATCATCGTATACACCTACATCATCTTCCTCGGTAAGCTCCCGCTTGCAGCACAGGTGCAGGGGTATCTCGTCGTCCTGCTCATGGGTATCCCGCTGGCGATCTTCGGCATCCTGCCCAACGCCATCATCGGAGATATCGCAGAGGCAGATGCCATCACCACCGGCCGCCATAAGAATGCCATCTTCTACGGGACCAGGACCTTCATGTCCAAGATGGGCCAGATGATCGGTGGACTGGTCTTCCCGTCACTGCTGCTGCTCGGCAGCACCCCCGGGAACGATATCGGGATCCGGCTCACCGGGGCCGCTGCCATCGTCTTCATCGTGATCGGTATGGTGATGTTCACGTTGTACGATGAGCAGAAGATCCTTGAGACACTGAAGAAGAAGAGGTCATGATCATGGGAATAGGGATCGCACTTGCAGGGCTGCTGGTGATCTACCTTGCAGCCGCATACGGAATCGGCAGACATATCTCACTGGAATTCGTCTATTCGGACAGCAAGCCTCTGGAACACACCCTGCAGCGGTGTCTGGAGAATGGTGATTTCACTCAGGAGACCTTTGAAGGGTACCGAATGAAACCCTTCAGCGTCGAGTCTGACTTCGGCTACACCCTCACCGGGGTGTACCGAAAGGGTTCTGACCCCACCAGGACGGTGGTCTTCGTACATGGCCATACCTGGACCTGGCATGGTCAGGTCAAATACTTTCCGCTGTATCTGGACAGAGGATACAACATCGTCGCCTACAACCATCGGTACCACGGCGACAGCGGCGGCGAGAACTGCACGGCCGGGTACTATGAGAAGCAGGATCTCAAGAAGATCGCCGACTGGGCACGCAGGCAGTTCCCGCAGACAGAGATCTTCGGTGTCATGGGAGAGTCCCTTGGAGCTGCGACCTCACTGCAGTACATGCCGCTCGATACGAAGTTGAGCTTCGTCCATGCCGACTGCCCCTACAGCGACATGCTCGAACTCTATGCCTATCAGATGCAGCTCAGACATATCCCGAAGCTCCTTCGAGGGACCTCAGCACAGTTCTGCCGCTGGTACCTCAAGACCCATGCGCAGTTCGATCCCAAAGAGGTCTCTCCGATACAGGCGATCATGCACAGCAGTGCCCCGTTACTGCTCATCCATGGTGATGCAGATGACTATGTACCGACGGCCATGTCCATCGCCATGAACGAAAGACGTGCACCGACAGCCGACACCACACTCGTACTCATCCCCGGAGCCAGCCATGCCCAGTCCCTCATCAAAGAGCCTGAACTCTATGCACAGGCTGTCTCCTCGTTCCTTGACCGCATCGAACAGCGCTGAGATGACCGAAGGAGCCCCTCTCCGGTGAGAGGGGCCCTCCTCCTGCCCTACTTGAACAGATTCCGCATGAATCTGCCGGTAGCTCTTCCGGTGACCCTTCTTCCCACACGGTTCGCCATCTTTCTGGGACTCCCGCTTGAGATCGCCTGATAGTCTCCCAGGATCCGGGCGATACGGTAGAGAAGTCCTCGTGTCTTGTTGATACTCATCAGGCTGCCTCCTTATGAACACGTTCTACAGTAACACATCATAGAGGTGAAATATACACTGCCTTACCATATTAGATACGATCTCTCTCAGGACATACACCATCATCACTGAGCTAATCTCCTGTATAGTGACCGTTTTCTCCTGCTGCGATCCGATCTGATGATAGAAACACCCCTGTTTCATACAGTAATGGATACGAACAGCCGAATGGACCCTGGATCAATGTGCGGTATATCGATAGGCTGCATATGAACAGCTGTGACACTCACCATAAGGAAGGTATGCTGTATGAGACCCGGACTGTATGAACTGATCACCAACCGTGCGATCCGCACGGCACTTGCACAGACAGAGACTCTCGAAGGAATCGAAGAGCCCCTCCATGAGGCAGACAGCGCCCACTACCTTGCACAGTACCTCCAACAGGTGATCAGGGACGCTCTCGAACAGATGCCCAGAGCAAAGGACCTCCCGGCTCTGGAACGCCAGATCCATGCCTGCAACCGGATCATCGATCAGCTCAGTGAAGCTGATCACCGGTTCGAGGACTACCGCATCGATGATACCGGGCACCGGCTGATGGAGGTCCTGCTCAGGAAGGGTACAGGACTGCATCGGCCCGATACCCCGGTCTCTCTCGGTGCGCTGCTGACCGGCACACGGGGAGACCCCTCTCTGGTCTCACAGCTGCAGAAGGAGATCTGCAGCTGTGAGCGTGTCGATATCCTCTGTTCCTTCATCAAATGGAGCGGTATACGCATCCTCAAGGATGCCCTGGAACAACTCACCGGCAGGGGCGGTACGGTCAGGGTCATCACTACCAGCTATATGGGAGCGACCGAGGCACGGGCGATCGACATGCTCTGCGATCTGCCGAACACAGAGGTACAGATCAGTTATGATACCCACCGCACGAGACTCCATGCCAAGGCATACCTGTTCAGTCGTACGACAGGGTTCTCGACGGCCTACATAGGATCGTCCAACATATCGTACGCAGCCCTGACAGAAGGACTGGAGTGGAACACCAAGATCAGCGAGTATGAACAGCCCTACCAGTGGAACAAGATCCAGGCGACCTTCGAGACCTACTGGCATGATAAGGAGTTCATCCCCTATACCCATGCCGATCGTGACCATCTTGAACGGGCACTGCAGTCAGAACAGCCCGGTT
Source organism: Spirochaetia bacterium (assembly GCA_021736385.1). GTDB lineage: Bacteria > Spirochaetota > Spirochaetia > CAKZLE01 > CAKZLE01 > JAIPFY01. The sequence goes on from JAIPFY010000022.1 coordinate 26,672, forward strand.
CGAAGGACCATCAGGCTGATCTGCAGTTCTTCGACCTCAGACCCTACGGCTTCCAGCAGGAGATCCTTGAGAGTATCATCGCCGAGCGGGTGATCGGTCACCGCACAAGGCACCTGATCATCGCAGCGACCGGGACGGGGAAGACCATGATCGCCGCATTCGATTACCGGAACTGGGTCGAACGGTGGAAGCGTGAGCAGAATACTTCTCGCACACCGAGGTTCCTGTTCATCGCTCATCGCAGGGAGATCCTCGAACAGTCCCTGTATGCCTTCCGTATGGTACTGCGTGACCAGAACTTCGGCTCCATCATGAACGGGACCAAGACCCCGCAGCATCGGGATCAGCTCTTTCTCTCGGTGCAGACCTTCCGCTCACGGAAGTTCACCCAAGAGTTCCCCCCTGACTACTATGATTACATCGTCATCGATGAGTTCCACCATGCCGCGGCAGCAAGCTACCACGGGCTGATGCACCACTTCACCCCCGCATCCCTGCTCTGTCTGACTGCGACCCCGGAACGAACCGACGGGCAGGACCTCTTCGAGTTCTTTGACAACCACATAACCGCAGAGATCAGGCTCCCTGATGCCATCGAACGCAAACTGCTCAGTCCGTTCCAGTACTTCGGTGTCACCGATACCGTCGATTATTCGAAACTATCCTGGACCAGCGGTTCCTACGCTAAGGAGGAGCTCGATCGACTGCTCACCGGTAACCATGCACGTGCACAGCATGTCATGCAGATGCTATCAGAGTATGTCCTCGCCCCCTCAGCCATGCGAGCGGTCGGGTTCTGTGCGACGAAGAACCATGCCCGATACATGGCAGAGTACTGCAACGACCATGGTCTGCGTGCTGCCTGTCTGACCGCCGATTCTCCTGAGCAGGAACGGGAGAGCGCCAAGGATCGGCTCAGGGAACGAACGGTCAACTGCATCTTCGTGGTAGACCTCTATAACGAAGGTGTCGATATTCCGGAGATCGACACCATCCTGTTCCTCCGCCCCACCGAGTCACTCACCATCTTCCTCCAGCAGCTCGGACGCGGCCTGCGTCTGTATGAACAGAAGGACTGCCTGACAGTCCTCGACTTCGTCGGCCATGCCCATAGACAGTTCAGGTTCGACCTCAGAGTCAGAGCCCTGCTCTCACGGGGCGTCCCTCAGCTGAAAGATGAGATCGAAGCGGGGTTCCCCCACCTCCCGTCCGGCTGCTCGATGCAGTTCGAACGGGTAGCGAAGGAGCATATCCTGGAGAACATCAGAGGAGCTATCAGCACCTCGAAGAGCTCCCTGATCTCGCGTATCAGATCCTTCGAGAAGGATACCGGGAAGAGGCTGACTCTGGCCCGGTTCCTCGAGATCCATACACTCTCCCTGGAGGATATCTACAAACGATCGAGCTGGTCCGCCCTCTGTGCAGAGGCCGGGGTCATACCTGGTTACAATGCCCCGGATGAACAGATCCTGGCAAAGGGGCTGCGCAAGCTCACGCACATCGATGACATCGAGTATATCACCACGTTGGAGCGGCTGCTCACAACGGGGATCGAAGATCTCTCCGAGAGAGAGCTCCGGTATGCCGAGATGGGAGTCATCACCCTCTTCGGGGCCTCATCACAGATCGGGCATGTCAGTCAGGCTCTGAGACGGATCGAACAGAACAGGGCCCTTGCAGACGAACTCCTCGAGCTGCTGATGCTCAGGAAATCACAGATCCAGACTGCCGGGGAACGACCCCTGTGTGATCAGCAGCTGCCGCTGCGGCTGCATGCACAGTACACCAGAGATGAGATTCTCATTGCCATGGGACATTGGGATCTGACTGACAACCCGCCGGTACAGGCCGGGGTGCTCTATCTGCCGAAGGTGAAGACCGATCTCCTGTTCATCACCCTCGATAAGGATGAGAAGCACTACTCACCCACGACCATGTACAAGGACTATGCCATCGATGAGGAGTTCTTCCACTGGCAGAGCCAATCACGGACCAGGACTGCTTCGCCCACCGGTCAGCGGTACATCAATCAGAAGGCCGAAGGGACGACAGTCCTGCTGTTCGTCAGAGAGTACCGCAAGTCATCAAGCGGGTCACGGGTGCAGCCATACTACTTTCTGGGACCTGCCGATCATGTCAGCCACGAAAGTGAATGTCCGATGAACATCATCTGGAAGCTGCGCAGCCCCATGCCGAGGCATCTGCAGACCAAGACCCAGCGGCTCATCACGGCCTGAGTGCGTTACAGCAGGATCCCCTGGATCACGATATCGAGGGCCTGCCTGAATTGCTCAGGGGCGCTCTGATCCTTGTTCACATACGCTTTGATCACCATCATCAGGTAGATCGAGAAGAAGAACTCTGCGGTGAGGTCAACATCTATCGGGCGAAAGACCTTCGCGTCGACCCCCTGCTGCAGCAGCCCGCGAAGAGAATCGATCGAGACCTGATTGACATCATCGAACCGATCCTCCCGCTGCTCAGAGGAGAGGATCGCCGGGTCCTGAGCGATGATCGAACAGAGCTGGGTATCCTCATTGAGATAGTAGAACGCATGCTCGGCCATGAGATAGAGCATCCTCTTCAGATCATGCTCTCCGGCAAGGGATCTGATCACTTTCTCATGCCAGGCGATGAGCGCACGTCTGACCACCTGATCATACAGGGCTCTCTTACTCGGGACATAGAAGTAGAGATTGCTCTTGGTCATTTCGACCGCCTGAGCGATATCATCGACAGTGGTCTTGCGGTATCCGAATCGTGCAAAGCTGCTCTTGGCTTCCCGGAGGATCAGTGCCCATTTCTGTTCTGCGTCCACGTCCCTGCTCCTGTTGAATAGTTAAACGAAACTGTCAACTATTCAGGTGTTACCTCTTCAGTATAAAGCATATCCTCAGTATGTCAACCGGGAGCGGATCCTCACTGAGAAGCACCCTCCCCCAGCAGGGACTGGAGGGTCCGGTACTCTCCTGCCATCTGCAGGAGGGTCTCATGATAGGAGATCTGATCGGCAAGCAGTGCGATCCGTGCAGCGATCAGATCGGACTGTTCCCCGAGACCCTCGGCATACTGCTGCTCTCGAAAGAGGATCGTCTCCTGGTCACTTGCCATCTTCTGTTCATAATAGGCTGCTCTGCAGGCTTCGAGTTCCAGTCTGGCGATCGTGGTGCGATAGGTATGCAGGACCTGATCGACCGCCTGCCGACGCTCGTCGGCTGCCTCCTCCAGTCCCAGCTCTGCAGCTTCCCTGTCGATCAGCTTGCTCCCCCCATCCCAGAAGGTGAACTGCAGGGCAAGGGCTGCGTTCAGTGCATAGTCATTGGCCTCATACCAGCCGCTCTCCAGGATGGGGAGATGGGATCCCCCATAACTGAAGTCAACCGACAGTGCGATATCGGGTTTCCAGTAGATGGAGTCCTCAGCGATCTCAACCGCGGTGCGCCGGACTGCGATCACAGTATCGAGCAGGGTGAACAGCGGCCGGTCTGAGGCCGCTGCACGATACTCCTGCTCCTTCAGGGAGGGGATATCGAGCTGCCGTATCTGCTGCAGATCGATTTCATGCACGATATCCGATCGCTCCAGTTCCCTGATACCGGTCAGCTGCTGCAGATCGTACAGCAGCACCTGCTGTCTGGAAGCTATCTGCTGTACAGCCAGTTCCAGCTCACTGACCCGGATACCTACCTTGAGCACCTCGTCCTTCAGCACGAACCCGCTCTCAAAGTTCTGCTCGGTGATCTCCAGCAGCCTGCGGACAAGCTGCTGCTGCTGCAGGAGCAACTGCTCGATCTCCTCAAGACCTGCCAGAGTATCGAGTACGATCAGCAGTCGTGTATGCAGCTGTTCGATCGTGCGATCGACCTCTGAGCTGCTCACCGACCTCATCAGCTCCTGCAGCGCTATCGCCCCGGTGATCCTGCCCCAGGTATAGAGGGGCTGGGTCAGCGATACCTGCAGCTGGTAGTAGCTGTGCGCCTGAGGAGGGACCAGCTCGATGGGCTCCCCGCTTCCAAGCAGCACACTCGGATCGAAGATCACCGCATCCATGGGATTGGCGATCGCCGCCGCCGATACCGACCCGGTGATCTGAGGGTGCCTCCTGGCTCTTGCCCTGTCGACTTCAAGAGTGCTCCTGATCACAGCCGTCTCATTCTGCCTGAGCTCATGGTTGGTATCCAGCATTCGGAGCGCAAGCTCCTCGGAGGTATAGGCAGACAAGCCGCTGCACACTCCGGTCAGCACCATGACTGCCAGCAGCACTGTCAGAAGCTTACAGGATCTGTTCATGTGCTTCCTCCTTCTCTTCCAGCCGATCCTTCTCTACCGTGTAGTAGAGTACAGGGATCAGAAAGAGCGTGATGAGGGTCGAGGAGATCAGACCACCGGCTATGGCCTGCCCCAGAGGGGCATAGATCTCCGAGCCCCCACCGGCACTCAAGGCCATGGGCATCACCCCGAAGAAGGTGGTCAGGGTGGTCATGAGGATCGGTCTCAACCGCGTCCCGGCCCCGTTGACCACCAGATCCTCGAGCCGGGTCTCTGTCCCGTGGTTCATCCTGTCGATCAGCACGATCGCATTGTTCACCACCAGTCCCCCGAGGGCGATCAGACCCAGGAATGCGATGAGCGATATGTCAGAACCGAATACCAGCAGACCGATGATCACACCGATGATGCACAGCGGGATCGAGGTCATGATGATCAGCGGGTGGGTGAATCGTTCGAACTGCAGCACCATCACCGTATAGACCAGGAAGAGCGAGATACCAAGGACAAGAAGCAAGGTGGTGAAGGAATCGGTGAGCAGGGTCGAGCTGCCTGCTATGTTCCAGGAGATCTCAGTACCTGTGACAGCAGTGGGAAGATACTCCTGCATGCGGGCACGGATCGCGGTGGTGTCATCACTCGGGCCGTAGCCGGATACGGTTATGGTCTTCAGACGGTCTTTGTGATGTATCGTGGAGACCTGAGCGCTCAATCGTGTCTCCGAGATGTTCTCGAACGAGACAGAGCTTCCCGACTGCGTCGGCAACGATATCCTCTCGAGCGTGTTCAGATCAAGCGGTTCACGGGCGATCCCGGAGGTGAGCATGATCGGATGATCATCCTCTGCATCACCGGTATAACTACCGACCTCGATGCCGTTGAAGAGGATCCTTGCAGTGAGGGCGGCCTCATAGGAGGAGATCCCGGCACGGCCCATATGATCGAGAGCCAGTTCGGTGATCAGGGTCTCCTGATCACGCTTCACATCGACCCTCGCCTTGTAGATATCCGGATCATCCTGCAGCACGTCACGGACCTCTATCGCCTTCTCATAGAGCAGATTCAGGTCGGGTCCCGACAGTTCCACCTGAAATCCGCTGCCGCCGGTGGCTATGGCAAGGAGTTTATCGAACCCTCCCTGTTCGACCACCGCATCGATGTCGGGGATCGTGCTGATCAGGGACTGCTGTAGAGCGAGGATGATCTCCTTGATGCCCCGCTCACGCTCGGTCGAATCAACCAGGAGGAGCTTGGCATAGGCGGAGTTATCAGAGGGTCTCGAACGTGAGTACTCATCAGCGTAGCCGGTGAACCAGACACTGTGCTCCATCTCAGGAATCAGCTCAGCAGCAAGAGCCTGTGCATCGAGCACCCGCCTGTGCGAATCATCGATCGAGTAGCCCTGCGGGAAGGTCATATAGATATAGATCTCGGAGGAGTCAGAGGACGGGATGAACACCACGCCCAGCCTGCCGACAGCCAGCACACTGGAGGCCAGGATGACCACAGAGAGCAGTACCACGAAGAACCTGTGCGACAGGGACCAGTAGAGCCCTCTCTTGTAGATTCGTTCGAGCCCTGTCAGTCCCTGACCGATACGCCTGCTTCTCCTTCGCAGCCTGCCACCCTGCTCAGGAGTCCTCTCATCCTCGAGCAGCCCTTCGATATGGAGGTGCGTTGCCAGGAATGGGATGATCACCAGCGCGACCAGAAGCGAGGCCCCGAGGGCGAAGATGATCGTCAGCGACACATCGGTCATGATGATCCCGATGATCCCGGAGAGGAACAGCAGCGGGATGAACACCGATATGGTCGTCGCTCCCGAAGCGAAGACCGCACCTCCGACCTCGTCAGACCCGGTATGGGCGGCTTCTGAGGGGCTATACCCCTCATGCTCATACCGGAAGATGTTCTCCAGGATGACGATAGAACTGTCTACCACCATCCCCAGAGCAACGATCAATCCTGACAGACTGAGAATGTTCACCGTCTGTCCGGCAAGCCGCATGCCGATGAAGGCCGTGACGATACTCAAGGGTATGGAGATCCCGATGATCAACGTCGCCCTGATATTCCCGAGAAAGAGGAATATGACCAGGACTGCCATCGCGGCTCCGAGAAGACCGGAACGAACGGTCGTCTGCAGCGAGGTCGCGATCATGCTGCTGTCATCCTGGATCACCTCGAACGTGATCACCCCCTCATAGATGGCAGCATACCGATCGAGCAGCCCATTGATCGATCGGGCGATCTCGATGGTATTGCCGTCCTCACGTTTGGTCACATCGACCACGATAGCCCTCTGCCCATCGGCCTCGATATAGAGCTCCTGTTCAGGATAGATCAGCGAGATATCAGCGACATCAGACAGCGAGATGTAGGACTGCCCTCGATAGCCGATGACCAGGTCCCTGATCTCATCGAGGGTGTCATACTCTCCCTTCACCGAGATATAGAGCAGGTCGTCACGATAACTCAGGGTCCCTGCAGGCAGCGAGACGTTGGAAGCCTGCAGCGCCTGGTAGACTTCCATCACCGATATCCGCAGGTTCTGCAGCCGGTCGACATCAAGATCGATACGGACCTGCCGCTCCCTGCCCCCATACGAAGAGACTACGGCAGTACCCGGGATACGGGAGACAAGCGGAATGATCTCCTGCTCCACCAGCCGGTAGAGCCGGTCAGGATCACGATCACTGATCACTGCGAAGGAGAAGACGGTAAGGAGCCCAGCACCGCCCACGAAGGCATACGGGGAGCTCTCCAGATCATCGGGCAGCTGTCCCTCGATCCGGCTGATCGCCGCCCGCACCTCGGGCAGCTGATCGTACACGTCGATATCGTCAGAGAACTCCAGCGTGATCATACTGACCGAGTTGCTGCTCTGGGAGTCGATCTTCTGCAGTCCCTGCAGGGTGACGAAGGCATCCTCGAGGATACTGGTCACCTCCTGTTCGACCAGATCTGCTTCCACCCCGGGATACTGTGCGATGACGATGACCGACGGCAGCGAGACATTCGGCAGGAACTCCTGGTTGAGCGTCGTCAGGGCAAGCAGTCCGAAGACCAGGACCGCGATCCCCAGGATGATGATCACTGCAGGATGCCTGATCGAGAATGATGAGATCCTCATGGTCCATCCCCCTGTCCGACCGACACCTGCTGGCCCTCACGCAGGAAGTGCTGTCCCTCGATGATGAACAGCAGATCCCGGTACTCAGAAGGTACGGAGAACAGCTCATCGCTCTCTGCCTCAGGTACGATCACCAGCTGGTGGGCAGTGCTGTCAGCAGGGTCCACATACCAGAGGGTGTTCTGGGAACTCTGCACCTGGTAGGGCAGCAGATACTGATCGGTATAGCGCTCGATGATGCTGGAGACGACCACGGACATCCCTGGCCGCAGGTACTCCGGTTCATCGATCTTGCACAGCACCTCGAATCGCTTTGACTCAGCATCGATGTACTGTGAGACTCTGATGATACGTCCGGTGATCGCCCTCTGATCATCATCTGTCCGCCGCATCCTGATGGGAATCGAATCGTAGCGGCTGGAGAAGAGGTCATAGTACTCCTGCGGGACGTTGATCCGGACCTGAAGTCTCGAGAGATCGGCGATCGTGATGATGGGTGACTGGACAGAGGCCAGATTGCCTGCCGAGAGGTGCCGTATGAGGACCGTCCCTGAGACCGGTGCTTTCACCTCAGTATGGTCGAGCTGCAACTGTGCCAGCTCATACTGTGACTGCATCGCATCATACTGTGCTTTGGTCTGGTCATAGGTCTGCTGAGTCACTGCTCCCTGTTCATAGAGTCTGCTGATACGCTCGAAACTCGAACGGGCAGATGCGAAGGCTGAGGCGGCCTGATTGAGCTGCAGCTGGTAGCTGGTCCGGTCGATCGAGGCGACGATCTGCCCATCGGTGACACGCTGTCCCTCCTGCACAGAGAGCTCATCAAGCCGCCCTCCGACCAGAGGCAGCACTGTCACCATGCTCTCGGCCTCTACATACCCCCGAAAGGAGAGCTCCCGCTCCAGGCCCCCCCGTTCAGCTCTGATCACCGTGACCACCGGTGCCGGGACTTCCACCCTGACCGGCAGTTCGACCATACGGGTCTGCCAGTACCAGACGGCGAAGACTGTCAGACTGAAGAGCACCAGATACTTGAACACCCCTTTGACCTTCTTTCTTCTCATGCCGCACCACCTTTCACCCCATCAGCGTACTCCACCGATGAGCAGCTGTGCAGGTGGCAGATGTAACAACTTCACGTGCCACCTGTCACCCCTGCTTATATGTCGTACGTCATATACCAAACGCAGAGGGAGTGTGGTATAGTCTTGGTATGAAAGCAAAGGAAGAGATTCCCTATGAGCCGGGTCTGATCATGATCTTCAGGCTCTTCTGCGGAGCAGTGGCCATCGTCTTCTACATCTTCTCGGCGAAGGCACCGGCACTCTACCTGCTCGTGCTCACCCAGCAGGCCTGGTTCGCCATGGCCATGGCCTATACCGTCGTATGTATCTATCTGCTCATCCCCTTCCTGCAGCACAGACTCGGCAGCTGGTACCTGCCGATCTCGATCGTTGCCACCATCCTCATCCCCATCCTCACGCTGAGTTGGCAGCCCTACCTGATCGAGGGGAGCTACCTTGCACTGAACATGATCTCTTCCTACAGTATCTCCATCCTTCTGATGTTCCCCCTGGTGATCACCGCGTGGCAGTACGACCTCAAAGTGGTCATCCTGCTCTTCGGTCTGCTCGGTGGCATCGACCCACTGATCTATCTGATGATCTACGGTCCGAAGGATCTCCTGCTCAGTACCGCTCTCTACTCCTCCCTGATCAGGATCATCGCCTTCATCGCCATCGGCTTCATCATCACCGAGCTGATGAAGAATCAGCGAAGCAAGCAGTATGAACTCAGTGAGGCGAATGACAAACTCAGGGCGCACGCGCACATCACCAGAGAGCTATCGGTCACCCGAGAGCGGAACCGACTCGCCCACGAACTGCATGATGTGCTTGCCCACACCCTCAGCAGCCTTGCCGTGCAGCTCGAGGCTATCAAGGCCACCCTCTCAGAAGATCCCCGTCGGACAGAGGAGCTGCTGCAGAAAGCCCTCGACAATACACGAGCAGGGCTGAAAGAGACACGAAGGACCGTCAGGGACCTTCGTGCAGAACCTCTGGAGGAACTGGGCTTCACACAGTCGGTACTCGACCTGGCAAGGGATGCTGAGTACCGCGGGATGTTCCAGGTGATCCTGGATCTCGCTGCGACCGAGGACTTGATCGATCATACCAATGAACACAGCCTCTACAGGATCCTTCAGGAAGCACTGGAGAACTGTATCCATCATGCGCACGCCTCTCAGGTGCGGATCAGCATCGGGACAGATTCAGAAGGCGGCGCAGTGATGAGGATCTCGGATGACGGGATCGGCTTCGATCCCGCGATCGCGGACAGCAGTCGACACTTCGGCATAGCGACGATGCGCGAACGGGCTCAGTCGATCGGGGCTGCCTTTTCGATCGAAAGCAGCCCCGGAGGGGGAACGAGCATCACTGTGACGAACAGGAGGTCTGCATGATCGATATCATCATCTGTGACGATCAGGATATCGTCAGGGAGGGGCTTGCGACCATCCTGGGAACAGAACAGACGATACACATCATCTCAACGGCTTCCGATGGACAGGATCTGCTCGATCAGCTGAGGGATCACGACCGATCTCTGCCGCAGCTGATCCTGCTGGATCTCAAGATGCCGATACTCAACGGCATCCAGGCCGTGCGTGAGATCCGTAAGTATTGGCCGCAGATCAAGGTCCTGATCCTTACCACCTATGCTGATGACGAGTGGGTCATCGATTCCCTCAAGGCCGGAGCATCGGGGTACCTGCTCAAAGATACCCCGAAGAACCAGCTCATCGATGCGATCAAGGGCACTGTCTCCGGTGATACCTATGTCGATCCCTCAGTCGCAGGGAAGCTGCTGCCGATGCTCAAGCAGCGACAGCAGGGACCTGCGAACGCACAGAAGCTGCTCTCGAAGCGAGAGCAGGAGATCCTGCTGTGTATCGCGAAGGGATTGTCGAACTCAGAGATCGGACAGCGGCTGTGTCTCTCCTCGGGGACGGTCAGGAACTACACCAGTGCCATCTTCTCCAAACTGGAAGTGAGCGACCGGACCGAAGCGGCGATCGCCGGGCTGCGGGAGGGTATCATCTATCTCGATGATATCTGAGCAGCCCAGGGATCGTAGGGGTACATCGCAGCTGATAGCTCTATACCCTGAGCAAGCAGATGCTGATCGATAGAACCATGGTAGGCAGGCAGACCGGTCACTTCAGCGAACCTGCCTCCGGTGAGACGATCGAGCAGCTCATTAGAGATCCCCTGAGCGATCAGGGCCAGGACCAGACGGTCATACCCGCTGAAGCCGGGGATCCCGGAGGCCCCTGCCTGCTTGTCAGCGATCGTATGCGGAGCATGATCACTCTCGATCCAGTCGACCCGTCCAGCAAGCAGCATCGCAAAGAGCTGCTGCTGTGCTGCTGCATCACGCAGCGGAGGGTTCATCTTTACCAGATTCCCCTCATGAGAGACCGACTCTCTGGCCAGCAGCGCATGGTGCGGAGTGACACCGCAGGTGACTGTACAGGGGAGCCGCCCTTCCGCTCGTGCCTGCTCCACGATGAGGATCGTCTTTGGGGAACTGACGTGGCAGATATGAAGGGTCCCGGCAAAGCCGCTCTCCCGGGCGAACTGCAGCTGATCACGCACCGATGCGATCTCGGCTGAGACAGGACGTGCATCACAGTGGGTCTGAGGTCGATGGTGATCCCACAGATCGGGTCTGAGCAGCTCCTCCTTCTCACAGTGCACCGCCAGCAGTCCGGTATAGCCCTTCTGAGCAAGCTGTCGGTAGACCTCCAGCTGCTGTTCACCGCTGATGATCCCCATATGACCGGTGGAGTGACCGGCAAAGAGTTTGAAGCCGATGACCGAGGGGAAGAGCTCTTCAAAGGCATCGATCACCTCATCTCGCTGATGGGGATCTTCGGTCAACCCGGCATAGAGCCCATAGGTCATCGGAAGCTCGAGGGTTTCCATACTCGTTCGGGCATCAGTCAGACGCCGTTCGATACGTTCACGACTGGTCAGTGGAGGGTCGGTGTTCGGCATGTCGAAGACCCTGTCGATCCCCGCGAGGGCAGCTGCCCTCATCCCGTGAGCAAGGGTCTCCTTGTGTGACTGCTTCCAATCTCTCAGATGCACATGGGGGTCTATCATAACAGCTCCGGTGCCTGTTCTTTCAGGAAATCGAGCTGCATGAAGGTCCCGTACTGACAGGTGAGCCGATCACCGCAGGCACACTCCCCGCACATGCCGATACCGCAGAGCGAAGGTCGTTCCATGGAGAGGAATATCCGCGTATCGGGGATACCCTTTTCTGACATGATCTGTGATGCACGGCTCATGAACGGTTCTGGTCCGATCGTATAGAAGGCGGTATCGGAGACCTCGGTGATCGCCTCATCCATGACGTCTATGACCCTTCCAGGGATCCCGTCATCTGCGACAGCGATATAGGTTCCATAGGCTGAGAGTTCCTGCTGCAGCAGTGGTGCCTCTTCCTGTCCCGATACCCCGTAGTAGATGGTGCTGCGCACTCCCCGGCTCTGCAGACGTTTGAGCAGCGAGGGGACCACCGCCAGGCCTGTACCGCCTGCAAGGATGACCGCATTCGCGGTCTCTGCGATCTCCACACTCTCACCGTAGACTCCGCGCACGTAGATAGTATCTCCTTCTGTGCACTGCAGCAGTGCAGCGGTGAAGGGTCCCCGCTCTTTTATGATGAACGTCAGCGGTGATGACTCGGCGATGGAGAAGGGTTTCTCACCTGCTCCCGGAAGCCAGATGAAGGCATACTGGCCGGGACCGCACTCCAGAGAGCCGTCGGTATACAGGACTTTGACCCCGGATGCATGTTCATGGATCCGGGTGATGGTACAGGGGAAGAACTCCATCTGCCGATGATCTGCAAGATAGACAGAACTGTGATCTTCGGATCTGCCGCCGTTCAGGATCTGCCGGGCATCCTGTGCGATGGCATCGGTCCAGGCGGCCCAGGAGCGTTGATGCACTCTCCCGAAGGCGCTGCCGATCCCTACCGTATCAGCACCCGCTTCTATCAGAGCAGCAGCATCAGCACCGGTGGAGACCCCTCCCATCCCAATGATGGGCACCTCATCTCCCACAGCCTCCCTGATCTCGCGAACAGCCTCCAGAGCCCGTTCCCTGACCCATTCACCACTCATGCCGCCTTTCCCTTCGATCGCGTTGTTGAGGATCGGTGCACCGCTGTGCGGTTCCAGATACTGCACCGGTCCCACCGTGTTGATCGCTGCGATACCGTCAGCACCTGCTGCGACAAGAGCCCTGGCGATCGTTCCGATAGATTCCACGTTGGGGGTGAGCTTGGGTATGATCAGTGCGGGGAAATCATCTCCTACAGCATCTCTGATCGCCCTCATATAGGCCTCTGAGATGACCGGGTCGCATCCTATGCTCGCACCATAACCTTCTGAGGCATGTGGACAGGAGAAGTTGAGTTCGATACAGTCTGCCAGTTCACCGAAGGCCCTGACCAGGCTGATGAAATCCTGCGGGGTCGAAGCCGAGACTGACACGTTCAGCAGGGCACGAAGCCCGGTACGTGCACGCAGCTGCCCGATCTCCTGCAGAGCCGTCTCCAGCCCGGGATTACGCAACCCGACGGAGTTGCCGAAAGATCCGATCTCGGGCTCGGTGATGATCGGTTCACGGTTCCCGCTGTTCGGCTCTACCTGAAAACTCTTGGTGGTGATCAGCCCCACCGCCTGAAGATTGCGATCGACATGCTCGATCAGAGCGGTCTTGGTGGTCACGACCCCCGAGACGGTCCCGAGGACCACCTGCTTCTGTCTATGGTTGCCTTTGAGCAGTGAGAGCACTGCCTGTCTATCTCTCATGAATGACCTGTCCTCTTAGCCGATGCACTATGCATCTATCTCCTGATTCAGCTGCTGCAGTCTTCCCACGACAACTTCCGCCCACTCTTCGGGGATGGATCCATCCTTCCAGGGATGGGTGATCCCGCTCGAACTGTTGATCCGTACCAGCGGCAGGTCATAGGAGACCGCCCTCAGTCGTGCCATGACTTCCGAGGCACTGCCCCCCTGTGAACCGACCCCCGGGATCAGCAGTGGAACGGAGACCCCCGAATCAGCATAGATCCGTGCTACGTCCTCCAGTTCATCGGGGCTTGTCGCACCGACGACCGCACCGAGCCCGCTATGCTGTTTCGCCCAGCCGATGATCGTACCGGCTACTGCACGATAGAGGTCCTCCCCTCCTACGCTCAGGTTCTGCAGGTCCCGTCCTCCCGGATTGGAGGTCCGGTTCAGCACATAGATCCCCTTGGATGCGACCATGAAGGGTGTGACTGAATCAGATCCCATATAGGGAGAGACCGTGACCGCATCACAACCCCAGGCATCGAAGGCCTCCACGGCATAGTTCCTGCTCGATCGTGCGATATCGCCTCGCTTCGCATCAAGGATGACCGGGATACCCGGCATCAGCTCTTCGAGGAGTTCAAGCAGGTCTGCCAGCGACTGAGACCCGCTGAAGTCCTCTTCTCGGGGTTTGTCCAGCGCGGCGAAGTAGCCGATGTTGGGTTTGAAGGCCCCGGGGAACACCCCTTTGAGCTTCATCTGTCGGAATACCGTACTGTAGAACCTGTTCAGATCCGTTCGGACCATCCCGGTCTGTTCAGGTAGATACTCCACGATCGGATCAAGGCCCATGCAGACCAGAGACCCGGTCTGTTCGTGACTTGCTCTCAGCAGCTGACAATAATCCTGTTCCATATCCTTATACCTCCACCTTGGGGAATCCCTGTGATGCACCCCAACCGAAGGGGTCCCTGCGCCACTGCTGCAGGGCAGCTGCGCCGTTCTGGTCGATATACCCGGCAGCTGTCGCAGCTTCTATCATCAGATCATAGGTCAGGATGGTCACCGGGGTACAGGAAGGCTGCAGGGATGAGAAGTTCTCATCGGCTGCCTGCAGACCGTAGGTGAAGATGGCAAGACAGGCCGGTACCCTGCCGTTTGCCTCCCGTATGGCTTCGACTGCTTTGATAGAACTGCCTCCCGTTGAGATCAGATCCTCGATGAGCAGGATGGTACGGCCTTCATAGTCCTTGTCGGGACCCAATCCCTCGATCATGTTCTTCAAGCCATGTCCCTTGCTGGAGCTTCTCACATAGGTGAGCGGAAGTCCCAGCAGGTCTGCGAGGGTCGTCGCATGGGGGATACCCGCTGTAGCGGTTCCCGCGATCCCGTCAGGGCTGATCCCCATGGCCTTCATGAGATCTGCAAACCCACGGGCGATCATGCTTCGGACCTCTGCATCCTGCAGCAACTGCCTGTTGTCATTATAGATCGGCATGCGGTAGCCGGATGCCCACTGAAACGGGTCACTCGTATTGAGCCGTAGCGCACCGATCTCGAAGGCCTTTCGTGCCAGCTCGACCCCTGTCTCGTTCTGTATCTGTCGTATCGGTCGTTCGTCCATGTATCATGCTCCTTATGCTGGTGTCCTGTGTCCGCTAGTTCCATATCTCCTTGAACGTATGATCCTTTCCGCAGTATTCGCACACGAAGGCCCCTGAGGGGGTCTTCCAGAAGAATGCCGGGACCTGTTCATGATGTATCGGGTTCGAGATGCAGTTCGGGTTCTTGCAGGAGAGGTCGGTGAAGTTGTAGATCTTCGGCGGCAGGTGCAGCCGGTACTTCTCCAGCACCTGTCCGTGAGCGATGATGTTCAACGTCGATCCCGGAGCGATCGCAGCAAGGCGTTTGAGGGAGGTTCGGTCGAACTCCTTCATGTCAGGTCGGAATATGATGCCCTTGAAGGTATCGGGATCCTTGTTGGAGGTGGAGACCCAGTCCCCGCCCTTCCCATGGAGCCCCAGTACCCGGGTGATCGTCGCCATATGATTCCTGATCTCTCCGGTCGTATCGCCTTTGCCTATGTGGTCGATGACTATCCCGTCACTGATGGGATGCACCCCTTCAGAGTAGTGCCGTTCCTGTCCGCTGCTTGAGGAGGGTACCCGTTCGATGAAATCCTCTTTCTCTCCCCGTTCCTCCTGTACCTCAGGTATGATGTAGTCCTCCCCGATCCTGCCGCTGAACAGTCCGAGCAGCACGATACGAACGAGCATGCCGTTGGAGGACTGACGTTCCCAGCCATTGAGACTGGTCGTATCGAGGAAGGTGGGAATGACCGGATGCCCTTTGTGTCTGGGCAGCGGATGGTAGAATCGGGTATGCTCTGGGATCAGCGGCAGGAATCGTTGTGCGAAGGTGATGCTCTCTCTCAGCTCTTCCTGTCTCTGCAGGATCCGATCGCCCATGCGTTCGAGCTGGGGTCTGGTGAAGTACCACTTGTCAGCAATAGCATCCTGTGCGAGATACTCCTCGATCGAAGAGAACTCACGTACCTCGAATCCATGGCCTTTCATGATCTCAGTGTAATAGGTCGGCATGGCAAGCTCAGGTGGCGCTATGAGATCTACTTTCACTGAATCGAAGACCGTAAGCCCGTGAGCTTTTGAGTGAACGGTCCTGCCGTGAAACAGGTCACCTGCCAGGGCGATATGCAGGTGGTCACTGCTCCAGTCATTGTCTTCCAGGAAGGTGAACTCATCGAGCAGCTCCTGGGTCGGATGTTCATGCTTACCATCACCTGCATTGATGAACGAGGGACGACCGGGCAGTCCGTTTCGCTGGGCATAGCCTGCTGCCGCCTCTTCGAGCCATCTGCAGACCCCTTCGAGTTTACTGCGTATGATGAAGATGCTGTTGTCATAGCCTGCCAGAGTATTGAAGGTATCTGCATAGCTCTCGCCCTTGTTGAACGAGGAGCTGTCGGTACTCAGTGATGAGAGTTTCACCCGGTGGAACTTCGCGGCGTTCTTGAACGACTCACGGGTCCTGGTGCTGTCTTCGAGAAAGACTTCATAGATCCCGAAATCGGGGTCATCGATGCGAAACTCTGCCAGCTTCTTCTCATCCCGGCCTGCGATGGCCTCTTTCAGCTCCCGGGTCTTGGCAAACAGGTAGCGACGTTCTGCGATACTCAGGTCATTGATGACTGACAGCGACCGCCCCTTGAATTCATGTCTCATACAGATTCCCTCCTCATACACTGCTGTGGACCAAAAAAAACGCCGGTGCACTTACCGACGTCGATCTTCATAGGAACTCATAGAGAACACTGATTGCACAACAGCCTGTGAGCCATGTACATCAGCATTCGTGTGCATTGCATCTATTCGCATATATTTCCTTCTATCCATCATCTCTGATTTTTTGCGACTATACCAGTAACCACGTTGTTGGTCAAGAGTTATCATCTGGCATTATAAAGAAAACAGGAAGACGGGGCAACCGTTCTTCCTGTTCTGACGTGAGATCCTGTGAATGCCGAGGCTTTTTGAGCCTAGAAGATAGCGAACAGGGCAGAGACACCAGCTTTGATGTCGGGACTTTCGAACAGCCCGCCGAATTCTGCGGTACCGTCGATGACATCATTGATCGAACTGCTGGAGGTGATGATTCCAGTCGCTCCGATCGAGAAGTCCCCGAGGAGCAGGTCTGCAGTCATGCGAAGATTGAGGTTCGCCTCCATGGGATCAGTCTCTGAGACATCAGCAGCTTCCCCGTAAGCGATCTCGAACATAGGTCCTGCAGAGACACCGAAGCGCAGCAGGTTGAGCAGGGAGATCGATACCCCGGCATTCGCATAGAGATCGATAGTACCCGATGCCATATCTTCTCCCTCGGGAGTGACCAGCGCCAGTGCGTTCACCTCGATCAGTGAGAAGTTCAGACGAGCATCAGCACCGAAGGTGAAATCTTCGACTGAAAGATTCTCCAGATCCAGACCCCAGTCCTCAACATCGGGATTGAGCGTGCCGTTGAGCATCGCTGTAGGTCCGATCCTGAACCCGATCAGATCAGCTGCGAACATTGTTGCAGGCATGATCAGCAATAGAGCCATCAGTACTACCAAAAATTTCTTATTCATATATAGTTCCCCCATATTAACAAAATAGGTACTGCAGGTTTTCATATGCAGCTTCATATATATAATACACACAAACTCGTTAAAGTTACAGATTATTCTCATATGATTTTT
>JAIPFY010000110.1 GCA_021736385.1 Spirochaetia bacterium
TTGATCAAGCGCATCAACGAAGAACGTGAATATGTTTCACTCGACATCATTCGAGCTTGGAAGAGATTACACGGAAAACCCCGGGATGCTTTCGGTAGATGGCTTTAACATGGGGGAAATAATCATATTCGGGCTACAGTGGGATCAGCACCAAAACAGCACCGACTGATACGTATCTCACTTCCTATGAACGTTTTCTGAGCAGACAGATTCGTCGATCGGTCTCGCCGAAACAGCTCTCATAGGGCAGCTGCGAGATCTCATACCCGCTGAGCCTCTCAGCCCCGATACGATCGATCTCCTGATCGACGAGTCCCTTCCTGCTCTTATAGGCGAACATGACCCCGCCGGGACTCAGCAGTCTGTCGAGCTCATCGAAGATATCAGGCAGGGGGCGGAAGGCCCGGAAGATCAGAAGATCGAAGGTCTGCCGTACTTCAGCAAGATCCTTCTCGATCAGAGTCGTCCGTGAGGCGAGCCCGGTGACCGCCAGGGCATTACGCAGGAAGCCCGCCCTGCGGCCAGATCGTTCGATCAGGGTGATCTCAAGATCTTCCAGTGCGACAGCAAGGGGTATCCCCGGCATGCCGTTGCCCGATCCGACATCTGCAGCACGGACAGCCACCCTGTCAGGGAAGGAGTCGATCACCTCGGTGAGGATGTGCAGCGGCGCAAGTGAATCGATGATATGACGGAAGATCAGATCCCGTCGGTCTGCTGAGACGAGTTTGTAGGTGGGGTTCCAGAGCTCGATCTCGGCTATGTAGGCAAAGAGCAGCTCCAGCTGCTGTACCTGCAGACGTATACCACAGGAATCAAGCCCCTGTGCTGTAAGACTGCGAATCTCCTCATTGACCACGTCGTATCCTCCCCAACAGTACCATGAGCACTGCGATATCTGAGTTGCGTACTCCCGATATGCGTGAAGCCTGCCCGACCGAGAGCGGTCTCACCTGCTTCAGCTTCTCTTTTGACTCACTCGAGATCCCCTCCACGCCGTCATAGTCAAAGGATTCAGGGATCCTGATATGCTCCATCTTCTCAAAGCGGCGAACCTGCTGCTCCTGGCGTTTGATATACCCTTCGTACTTGATATCGAGCTCTGCCTGATGCACATAGCCTGCAGGATAGCCGCCCAGTTCTGCTACCGCCTCACTAGCCTGATCGATCGTGACTTCCGGCCGTTTGAGTCGCTGATACCAGCTGACCCCCTCCTGCTTTCTGGTTGAGAGCAGTTCCTTGATCTCGTCGATCCCCTTCAGCTTATGTTCCAGTCGTTCCAGCGCCTCCTGCTTCTGCAGGCCGATCAGCCGGCTTTTTTCGGTAAGCCGCTGATCCGCTGCATCATAGCGGAGGTTCAGCCGGTACTCGGCACGGGAGGTGAACATCCGGTAGGGTTCCGTGGTACCTTTGGTCACCAGATCGTCGATGAGGACCCCGATATAGGATTCAGCACGGGAGAGGATCATCGGTTCCTTTCCCTGCAGGCTCAGTCCTGCGTTGATCGCCGCCAGCAGCCCCTGCCCTGCCGCTTCCTCATACCCTGAGGTCCCGTTGGTCTGTCCCGCGATATAGAGGCCTTTGAACCGTTTGGTCTCAAGACTCGGATAGAGTTGCGTGGGATCAACATAATCATATTCCACCGCATACCCCGCCCTCATGATCCGGGCATGCTCGAGTCCCGCGATCGAGTGGATGAAGGCTTCCTGCACATCCTCGGGAAGTGATGAGGAGATCCCGTTCAGATACATCTCCTCGGTACCGATGCCCTCGGGTTCTACGAAGATCTGATGTCGGTCCCGATCAGGGAACCTCACCACCTTATCTTCGATCGACGGGCAGTACCTCGGTCCCAACCCAACGATCTTCCCTCCGTACAGGGGGGATCGATGGATGTTCTCCTCTATGATACGGTGGGTCCTCTCATTGGTGAAGGTGATCCAGCAGGGAAGCGATGGCCGGTCGATCTTCGTACGGGAGAATGAGAACGGCTGCATGATCCTGTCACCGGGCTGTACCTCCATCTTGTCAAAATCGAGGGAAGACCGGTGTACACGAGCCGGCGTACCGGTCTTCATCCTGCCGAGGGAGAGCCCGTGAGACCGCAGCGCGGTACCGAGACCCACCGCGGCAGGTTCTCCCAGTCGCCCCGAAGATGCGCTGTACTCCCCGATGAAGATGGTCCCCTCCATGAAGGTACCGGTCGTCAGGACCACCACACGCGAAGTGAATCGGCGTCCCCGTTCAGTGATCACCCCGGTCACCCGGCGTTTTGCCTGATCGAACTGCAGATCTGTCACCGTATCCTGAAAGACCGAGAGTCCCTTCTGGGTCTCTATGGTCTCTTTTGCAAGCCGGTTGTAGCTGAACTTGTCCGCTTGAGCCCTCGGTGCCTGCACCGCCGGGCCTCTGCGCATATTCAGTATCCTGAACTGGATCATCGTCTTATCGATCAGATTGGCCATCTCTCCGCCGAGAGCATCGATCTCACAGACCATGTTCCCCTTGGACAGCCCGCCGATGGCAGGGTTGCAGGAGAGCCTGCCGATCGCATCAAGACTCTGCGTGATCAGCAGGGTAGAGAACTGCAGTCTGGCCAGTGCCAGAGCAGCCTCGATCCCGGCATGACCGCCGCCTATGACTATCGCATCAACATCCATATCGCTGTATCCTTTGTATATACCTCATCATTTTCCTACACAGAAGCCTGAGAAGACCCTGTCGAGGATATCGGAGGAGGTCACTTCACCGGTGATCTCACCCAGGGCATCTATGGCATCCTGCAGTTCCGGTGCCACTACGTCAAGTGGCATACCATCTGTCACCGCAGTCACTGCTGTGTTCAGACTCTCGACAGCCCGGTCAAGCAGTTCTTTCTGACGGAGGGAGTCGATCATCACCTCACCCTCGGTCGTGACTCGTGCAGAACCGGTGAGTCGCCTCACGATCTCCTGCTCGATGCGTGCAAAACCTTCTCCGGTGACCGTGCTGAGGGAAAAGAACCCATCAGGCACTGCACTGGTCCTGATATCTGATTTGTTCCAGATGTAGATGTACGAGCTGTTCATCTCACGAGGATCCACCTCCTCATCCCCGCCTGAGAGATACAGCACCAGATCTGCATGCTCGAGCAGCTGATTGCTCCTTCTGATCCCCTCCTCTTCGATACTGTCCACAGACTCCCGGAATCCTGCAGTATCATAGAGCCGGACAGGGATCCCGCTGATCGATATCCATGATTCGATATAGTCTCGGGTAGTCCCGTGGACCTCCGAGACGATGGAGCGGTCCTCTTTGAGAAAGAGATTGAACAGTGATGACTTGCCTGCATTGGTTGCCCCGGCAAGTGCGATACGCACCCCTTCAGAATACAACCGTCCGCTGTGGTAGGTCTCAGCAAGCTCTGAGAGCGCTCCGACAGTCTCCATGAGTCTCTCGATCGGCACTTCCTGCTCCAGCACCACCTCGTCCTCAGCATAATCCAGCTGGAGTTCGACCTGACTGATCACATCTACGAGAGCCTCTTTGAGCTCATGGATACGGCGATAGAGTCCTCCTGAGAGCCTGCTCAGCGCAAGGGAGTGGGCCTTTCTGGACTTCGCACTGACGATCTCCTGGACAGCCTCTGCACGGGTAAGATCCAGTTTACCCTTCATGAATGCACGCAGGGTGAACTCACCCGGCCGGGCATCCCGGAAACCCGAACGCTTGAGGACCTCCAGGATCTTCCTGATCCCGGCCAGCGATCCATGGCAGCAGATCTCCAGGGCATCTTCCCCGGTATAGCCATGAGGGGCTCTGAACACCGAGACGGTCACCTCATCGATCAGCTCCCCGCTGCTGCTGTCGATCAGCCGCTGAAAGCCTATCGTGCCGCTCTCTGCTTCCAGGACAGCCTGAGCTCTGGAGAAACAGCCGGCTGCCAGCTCGATCGACCCGGCACCCGATACCCGGATGACGGCAAGGGCACTCTCACCCCAGGGAGTCGCAAGGGCGACGATGGGTTCTTCTGTATCATAATATGCGTATTTCATCATCAGGAGTATAAGTCACAACTCCTCACTCCTTCAATAGCAGAACGGTCTGCTGTACCCACAAGCTCAAAGTAACGCACCTGTATCATTGACGGAAGAAAACGTGAGGAGTATGATGGGGAACATCATCTCAAGGAAGTACTTCAATGACAGACCTGCTGCATATCCTGCAAGAACTCACATCACGCATCCCAGAAGTCGGTGCGTACCAGCTTCGATCCTTTCGCAAGCCGGAGCCCCCCAGAGGCTACCTGAAGAACAGCCGGGAGGTCGTCTCCGAGATCGATATCAAAAGTGAGGAGATGATCCGTGTTATACTCAGCGAGATCATGTCGGAGGCAGCCTTCTACGGGGAAGAGACAGACCGGAGCATCTCAGAGGAATGGACCTGGGTCGTCGATCCCATCGATGGTACGGTCAACTATATATCGGGTCTCGGACAGTGGTGCATCTCGATCGCCCTGCTCTACCGGAGAAGGCCGGTACTGGGATTGATCTATGTACCCACCACCGGGGAGTTCTATACTGCAGCAGATCAGCATGGTGCCCACCTCGGGGATACACGCCTTCCGATCATGGAGTTCACCGGGGTCATGAGTGATGCCGTCCTTGCGACCGGCATGCCCTTCAGATCCCCCGATATCGCCCATGGTTTCTTCGTCTGTACCGAAGATCTGCTTCCTGAATGCAGAGAGATCAGAAGGATGGGCTCAGCGGCGCTGGATCTGGCCAATCTGGGTGCAGGATTCTATCAGGGGTATTGGGAGACGGATCTCCAGATCTATGATATAGCTGCCGCACTGGTGATCCTGCAGGAACAGGGGATCGTCATCAGCGATTTCTTCGGAGGTCCCTTCGATCTGTTCACCAGCAGGTCCCTTGCAGCTGCTCATCCTCGGATCCATGGGAACCTGATCGAGCATACCTCCCGTGGCTATGCACCCTACCGGGACCTGCTGCAGGACCGTATCACTGCAGGATGACCGGAGGGACCGTGAGATCGGGTCAGGCCGAGGAGCATGGAGAGATGTACATATGATACAGAGGAGATGAAAGATGAAATATATCGGAGCACATGTGAGTGCAGCAGGCGGGGTCTTCCAGGCACCGAAGAACGCCCATGCCATCGGGGCGACAGCTTTTGCCCTCTTCACCAAGAACCAGCGGCAATGGAGTGCAAAGCCGTTCGAACAAGGGGAGATCGATGCGTTCCATCAGGCGATGACCGAATACGGGTACCAGCCGTTCCAGGTGCTGCCGCACGACAGCTATCTGATCAATCTCGGCAACCCCGATCCCGATAAGCGCAAGAAGAGCCTTGACTCGTTCATCCATGAGATCAGGCGAGTGGAAGCGCTCGGTCTGGATCGGTTGAACTTCCATCCCGGAGCACACCTCAAGGAGATCGATCCCGATGACTGTATCACGCTCATCGCCGATTCGATCAGCACAGCCCTCTCAGAGACCTCCGGAGTCAGTGCGGTCATCGAGACCACTGCAGGACAGGGCTCGGCACTGGGAAAGACCTTCGAGGAGATCGCTGCGATCATCGACAGGGTCCGACAGCCTGAACGAGTAGGCGTCTGCATCGACACCTGTCATATCTTCGCTGCCGGATATGATATCCGCAGCCGTGAGCAGTATGAACAGACCATGGATGCCTTCTCACGTATCATCGGCTTCGACAAGCTGATGGGAGCACATCTCAATGATGCGAAGAGCACCTATGACA
>JAIPFY010000111.1 GCA_021736385.1 Spirochaetia bacterium
ACGGGGTATCAAGTACGATGATATCATCACCATCAATGGCATCGGGCAGGCGAAGGCCGCGATCCTCCTCTCGGCTCTCGAACTCGGCAGAAGGATTTCCTTCTCATCGAACAAACACATCACCTTCCCCGGTGATATCTACCCGATCGTACGGCACTACGCTGATCGGCAGCAGGAACACTTCCTCCGGGTATCACTCAACGGTGCCCATGAGGTCATCTCCATAGAGGTAGTCTCGATCGGTCTGGTCAACAGGACCATCGTACACCCCCGTGAGGTCTTCTCCACACCTTTGAAGGAGCGGGCTACAGCCATCATCGTCGCCCACAACCACCCGAGCAGGAACCTGCAGCCCAGCAAAGAGGATAGAGAGGTGACCGCACGGCTGAAGGAGTCAGGGAAGCTGCTGGGTATCGAACTGCTTGACCATATCATCTTCTCTGATGAGAAGTACTACTCTTTTCTTGAGAACGGGGAGCTGTAAGGTCTCTGATGTTCCTTTTCTCAGGACATATTGACAAAGACCGCACAGTCCACACGATTACTCACCTCGCTGAACTCATCAGGCCATACCAGTGCATCCCGATAGTACGGCACATAAGGCTAGACGGGTGCTGAATACAGTGATACAGTGCTTGCAAGAAGTTCTGCATGCACGGTACTGAGACAATCAACTGCTTCAAGGATGGGTAATGCTGGATATAGCCATTTGTGATGATGATCCGGGTCAATTGGCACTTCTTGCCGAGTATACGTCAGAATTCATGCAAGCTGATCACTCTGAAGCTGTCATCCACCAGTTCCTCCATCCTGATGATCTGCTTATTTCCTGTGAAAGCCACCAGTACCATATCTATATCCTCGATATCGTGATGCCCATGGTGAACGGTATTGAGGTGGGAAAGGCGATCAGAGAACATGATCGATCGGCTATGATCATCTATGCCACGAACGAACCGGGCTTTGCCCTTCAGTCGTTCGTGACGAACCCCACCAACTATCTGCTTAAACCGATCGATAAACAGCAATTCTTCACGACTCTTGAACTGATAGTCTCCAGGCTGGATATCGACTCGGGCAGGACGCTTCCCGTGAAGACCCGGGAAGGTATACGTATTCTCCGATTTTCAGAGATCATGTGTTGTGAGTATATGAAGCATACAGTGATTTATCGCCTCACAGACAGGACGAGCGTAACCACTAAGGTCATCACAGGTTCTTTTACCCGACATATCACACGAATGATAGAAGACGTACGATTCGTGCGACCTCACGTCTCCTTTGTCGTGAATATGGATCATGTGGAAAGCTTCGACAGGAACAGGTTCACTCTCCGCTACGGTATCACAGTCCCTATCGTTACACGACACTACCGTGCAGTCCGTGACCGCTATATGGACTATCTGCTCTCGAAGGAGCGTCCCTGATGGAAGAGCTGATCTGCAATCTTCTGCGGGGCAGTGTCACCTCTATCATGAATGTGATCCTTCTGTTCACCCTGACCAAGACAAAGTTCAGTCATGGCAGTACCATAATCGCATCAGTCCTTGTCTTGATCATCAGTATGGGCAGTATCATCTGGTTCTATGTGTATGGGGACCTCACCGCCCTCTCCCGGTTCAATGTCGTGATGTTCATCGGTATCGGTCTGGCCCTCAAACCGTTGACCCGGATAAGCTTCATGCAGTGGACCTTCACCTATCTCACTACCATCAACATCATGATGGTGATCATCTTCCTCAGTTTCCAGCTGGGTAAAGCATTTCCCCATCCCCAGATTGCCAATATCCTTCTCCGGCTGGTATTCTATATCATCGTATTGATCCTCTTCAAACAGTTCCTGCTTCCCCTTTACCAGTCCATGGTTAAGAACTGGCCTGTGTTCTCTGCCCTGGTGATCTGTATCTTCTGCAATTTCACATACTATTTCTACTTCACCGATGATATCCAGATGACCCTGCTCACCTCCAAATGGCCTCTCTACCTGCTGGTCCTGCTTTCTCTAACCGCCTATGGGACAGTGTTCTTTTCCCTGAAACGATTCACGGCGATGCATGAGATAGAGACAGAGAACCTGAAGATCCAGAATGATGCAGGACTGCTCTATCAGGCTGCTTCTGCGCTGACCGATCGATTGCAGCTTATGGACGAAGCGGCACATGCACACAACCTTGCTTCACACGACCGTCGGCATTTCAACAGCATGATCCTGAGTCTGCTGGAACAGGGTGAGATAGAAGAAGCAAAAGGCTGTCTGCTCAGACAGAATACGGTGAACGTTTCCAGAAGCAGGGTCTATTGTGAGAATAAAGCTGTGAATGCGGTAGTCAGCTATTACGCAGACAAGGCTGCACACAGCGGTATAGAGACGGTTATCAACCTGACCGTTCCCGCTCAGATGGGCGTGGACTCCATGGAACTGGCTCTGGTGGTATCGAACCTCTTCGAGAATGCCATCAAGGGGATCTCCCTCCTGCCTGAGGAACAGGAACGATTTATCCGTCTCACCTGCCTGGAGACAGGCAGATTGCTGCTTGAAATCGTGAACCCCTGTTCTCAGACAGTAGCACTGGGTACCGATGGATATCCATATACGAACGAGGATGGACATGGTATTGGGACCAAGAGTATCATCGCATTCGCATCTAAACATGATGCAGAATTGCTGTACCATGTCGAGAACGGTCTGTTCAGGGTACGATTACTCATTTAGCTCTGCCCGATACCTGAATAGAAGCACTGATCAACAGGTAACTCAAGTTTCGCAGAAGCTCTAAGAGGCTACATTCAGCTCCAGTGATCGTACTGCTGGAATGGCAGCCGCGAATACGTTTCCCATCCTGGCTTGATCAACATCAGTCTGCTGCAGTTCCCTGCCTTGAACCAGAAGATCATCTCTTCAGGTACCACCGGATCCTTCAGTCCTGAAGATATCATCGATACCTTCAGGACTATCTACAAAGTCGTGCTTGATGATGGCCAGCAGATTATCTCAGAGGTAGCGAAACCGGATCGAGAAGTACTGGAACAGCTTGATGTGAACGTGCCTAGTACGTAATCCTTGCGATTCCCATGGTTCATCATCGCCTCTTATAAACTGATTGACAATCCCGAGCTGAGAGTACCAACCAGACCCCGCATATCCAACAAGAGGACCAAGTAAGTAGAAAACCACGCCTTTTAAGTAACCTTACCCCATGTTCTTCATGAGCCTGCTAGGATACTTGTTGCACGTAATCCTCGTGCTCCTTCTCGACATCTGCTCTTTGTTCAATGGACTGCAAGAGTGCTTATCATGTTCTTCAGGGGGTTGTAGTTATGGCTGTTTCGTGGAAAAGACCGATTTGTATTGGTGTGCTCGTCCTACTGTGTACTTCTCAGATCTTTGCATCGGGAGATCCCATCAGCATACAGATTACACCAAGGACTGAGTCAGTGAAGACCGTTCGTTATCAAACAGGTATAGAACCGAAAAACTCCTGGACCGTATTGGGCATACCCGCTCCTGTGCTTGCTCTCGAAGAATTTGACAGCTCGAAAGACGTACTTTACATTCAGCAATCGGAAGATGCTCTCACATGGAGTGACAGCTACGAATACCGATACGATCCTGCTGCGAAAGCCTGGGAGATCTCCCAGAAATCTCTCAAGGGAACAAGCTCCATAGATTCTCTCGATGTAAAACTCTATGGTCTGTACCCCTATGGCAGTAGTACAGTCTGCTACTCCCATCTACTTGGAGCAGGTCTTAAAATGAACGTTGCCTTGAACCCCGATAACAGTCTCATTGGATATAGTGAATTCGCCTATAGCAGAGGACCATCAGAGTCAGACTGGGTCGAAGTCATGCAGTCAATCGACCTGTCAGCCGGACTGGGCTACAGGATCCCGCTCGGCAGTAGAGCGCAGATCTCTTCCGAACTGGGATATGGGGTCCTGATCCACCTCCTTGATGCGGACTTTGATGAAGACGGGACGAATACCCTTGAGGTATTCATCGACCAACAGGTCCGACTTTCTCTGAACTTGTCTATTGCCATGGGAGATACGACTGAACTGTTCTTCGGTCCGCTGGGGGTCCTCTTCTTCGAAGATGGGGACATCGGGACCATGGTCGGCGGACAGAGCGGCATTCGAATACACTTCTAGGGGATAACCATGAAAAACACTCACAAGAACTACATACTCATATTCCTGATGCTGGTACCGATGCTCCTCTTCTTTGTCGGCTGCAGCGACATGATGGAACGGATGGGAGATATCTCCCTCACTATTGAATTAGACATCCCGGAGATGGATGTATCATACTACACTCTGGAGGGATCCCTTTCTGACAGCAGCAGAACGTTCTTGCTGGAAGAAGAGACTGCCCTAACATACAACCTGTCATCCCTTGATCCAGGAACGTGGACACTTACAGTCACCGCCTTTGATGAGGATGACCAGCAGATCGGCACCGGTACCAGGATGATCGTACTCAGAGAGGGACAGATCCTGGAAACGTCAGTACTCGTGGTCTTTGGTCAGAGTCCTCCTGAAGGACTCACAGCCTCCCCGCCAAGCCGTTATGACAGCGAAGACGGTGAGATAACCGGGACCACAGCAAAGATGGAATACAAGCTGTCAACAGCAGGGGAAGATGCCTATGCAACCTGTTCGGATGAGAAGACCATACTGGCCTCTGGAAGCTATCATCTCAGATTCGCAGCAGCACACGGGTTGAATCCCAGTGAAACCGTCACAGTGATAATACCTGAATATGTACCGATTCAGCTCACCGTCTCCGGGACAGCCATCACTGCATCCAAAGTCTACGACGGCACTACTGATGCAGAAGTGACCAAAGTCGGCTCCTTGGAAGGAATCATCACAGGAGATGAAGTGACCGTGAGTGCAGCATCAGCAGCCTATGCTGATGCTGCTGCAGGGAATGACAAGACCATCACGATCAGCTACACCCTCGGAGGTGATGAAGCAGCTAACTACACGATCTCTGATGATACGAGCACCACAGCTGATATCAGCAGGAAAACACTCACCGTCTCCGGGACAGCCATCACTGCATCCAAAGTCTATGACGGCACTACTGATGCGGAAGTGACCAAAGTCGGCTCTTTGGAAGGAATCATCACAGGAGATGAAGTGACCGTGAGTGCAGCATCAGCAGCCTATGCTGATGCTGCTGCAGGGAATGCCAAGATCATCACGATCAGTTATACCCTCAGCGGTGCTGATGCAGCTAACTACACGATCTCTGATGATACGAGCACCACAGCATCCATCAGTAAGGCTACCTATGACATGAGTGCGATCAGCTTTGCTGATTCAACAGTGACCTATGATGGGTCTGCACAATCACTGCTGATCTCAGGGACTCTTCCCACAGGTGTTTCTGTCAGCTACAGCGATAACTCACAGACCAATGCCGGTACCTACGAGGTAACAGCGCACTTCAGCGGAGACAGTGATAACTATGAACTGATCTCAGATCTCAGTGCCACTCTCATCATCGAAAGAGCCACGATGTCAGGGAGCATCACGATCACCGGGAATACGGTCTACGGTGAGACCTTGACAGCTGATCCAAACCTCACGAATGCCGGTACCCCGACCTATCAATGGTACCGTAGCAGCTCTGCCATCAGCGGGGCAACCAGTACGACCTACACTCTTGTGTCTGCTGACATCGGATCAGCGATCACGGT
>JAIPFY010000112.1 GCA_021736385.1 Spirochaetia bacterium
TCACACATGTACCCGAACTTGATGAGCTCTGCGAGCTCGGGGTCCCGGGTGGTGGCGACACCACCGAGGGCATCCCCGTGTCCGCAGATATATTTGGTCGCACTGTGCAGGGTGACATCCGCCCCGAGTGCAAGGGGATTCTGCAGGAAGGGGGAAGCGAAGGTGTTGTCTATGATACTCAGCGATCCGTATCGATGGGCAGCCTCAGAGATCTTTGTGATATCGAGGATCGTGAGATCGGGATTGCAGGGACTCTCGAAGTAGAGTACGGACTGAGGATGTGCTGCAAGGAGCTGCTCGAGGGCAGCAAGATCGGTGAAGTCGGCGGTGATGCAGGTGATGCCGTACTTGGGCAGCAGGGTTGTCGCCAGGGTGTAGGATGATCCGTAGAGCGTCTTGTGGATGATCACGGTCCCCTGCGGTCCTGCAGCTGCGAGCAGGGTGGAAGAGATCGCCGCCATGCCGGAGGCGAAGGCGATGGAGGCACTACCCTGTTCCAGGGTGGTCATCCGCTGTTCGAACAGGCGCAGGGTGGGGTTGTTGCCTCTGGTATAGACGTAATCCTGACTCTCGAAGGACATGACCTGTTCGGCATGCTCGATGGAATCGAAGGTGAAGGTCGAGCTCATGTGGAGTGCTGGGCTCAGAGCCCTGTCCGCATTCCCGGGTACCTCGGCACCCCCATGCATGAGATCAGTCTCGATGTGGTGTCTCTGTTCGTCTTTCATGTCAGATCCCATAGGCCTTTCTGATCTTCTGGATATGCTCTTTGAACGGGGGTCTGATGATCCCCGCCTCGGTGATGATCCCGGTGATGTTCTGGTGCGGGGTCACGTCGAAGGCCGGATTGTAGACCGCCATACCCTCTGGTGCGATCCGCACGCCCTCCACATGGGTCACCTCCTGTGCATCACGTTCTTCTATGGGGATGTCATCTCCCGTCTCGATCTCGAAGTCGATGGTGGTGACCGGTACGACACTGTAGAACGGTACTCCGTAGGCTTTACAGACCACAGAGAGCATGAAGGTCCCGATCTTATTGCACACATCACCGTTTGCGGCGACCCGGTCGCCTCCGAGGATGACGCAGTCTATCTTGCCGTCACGGATCAGCGTCGCTGCCGCACTGTCTGAGATCAGCTTCGAGGGGATCTCTGCCTGCATCAGTTCCCATGCGGTCAGCCGTGCTCCCTGGAGTCTGGGTCTGGTCTCATCGGCATAGACGAAGATCTCCTTACCCGAACGAACGGCCTCTTTGATGACCCCCAGAGCAGTTCCCCAGCCGGCTGTGGCCAGGGCTCCGGTGTTGCAGTGGGTCAGGATCGTGGCATGGTCGGGGACGATATCATTCCCGATCCTGCTGATGGCCCGGTTGGTATCGATGTCTTCCTGTTTCACGGCATCTGCCTCGCGCTTGAGCTGTGAGAGCAGTTCGTCCATCGGCTGTTTCACTGCCGCATCGGCGACAGTCTGCATCCGCCTGAGGGCCCAGCGCAGATTCACAGCGGTGGGACGGGACTGCTCGAGAAAGAGGCTGGCCTCTTTGAGCCGGGTCATGAATGCGGACCGGTCTGCTGCAGCTGAGAACTCACAGGCAGCCAGGTAGTAGCCATAGGCGGCGGTCGCACCGATCGCCGGTGCTCCCCGGACGATCATATCTCTGATGGCGAATTCCACCTCACGATAATCTCTGCATACGATATATTCCAGTCTCGTGGGAAGGACTCTCTGGTCGAGCAGCGTCAGTGCTGCATCGGTGAATTCAAGAGCGTTGAAGGTCTCCTGCATAGTTTTCATGGATTCTCTCCTGTATGGGTTCTGTCATGAGGTAAGAGCTTCTGCTGCCTCTACAGCATGAGCTATAACCGCCTGTTCATCAAGGGTCTGAAGGACTCTTTGATGCATCAGGATCCTTCCCCGACAGATGACCGTCTGCACATCGGAAGCCTGAGCGGCATAGATCACTGCGGCGATCGGGTCATGCATCGGCTGCAGATGAGGTACATCGGTCTGGATCATGATCAGGTCTGCATCCTTGCCCGGTTCGAGGGACCCTGTCCGCTGATCGATCCCCAGTGCCTGAGCACCATAGGTCGTGGCCATCTGCAGTACCTGATACGCAGAGACTGCGGTGGGGTCCCCGGTCTGGCCCTTGTGGATCAGCGATGCGAGATGCATCTCCTCGAAGATGTTCAGGTTGTTGTTGCTTGAGGCCCCGTCGGTGCCGAGGGCAGGATGCATCCCCCGCTTGAGCATCTCGGTGATCGGGGCGACGCCGTTGCCCAGTTTGAGATTGCTGGTGGGATTGTGCACAGCATGGATGTCCAGCTGTCCGCAGAGCTCGAGATCCTCCCTGGAAAGATGGACGCAGTGAGCGGCATAGGTCGGGACCTTGAAGAAGTCCCGGGAGTGCAGGTAGGCGAGCGGACTCATCCTGTGCGCATCGAAGCAGTCTGCCTGTTCCTGCAGACTCTCAGACAGATGGATATGGAGCCTGCAGGAGAGTTCAGCTGCCAGATCAGAGGCTATCTCCAGAGTCCTGCCGCCGCAGGTGTAGATCGCGTGCGGGGCGATATCGATGGCGATCCTGCCGTCTCCTGATCCGTCGTACTCGGCGAACAGGTCACGGTAGGCACCGA
The DNA here is from genome assembly GCA_021736385.1 of Spirochaetia bacterium. GTDB lineage: Bacteria > Spirochaetota > Spirochaetia > CAKZLE01 > CAKZLE01 > JAIPFY01. The sequence continues at coordinate 2,640 of JAIPFY010000112.1, forward strand.
CACGCTGCAGCGATGCCTGCTCGTCCCCCATGAAGGTCGCTCCGATGTTCGCCCGCATGCCCGCATCAAGGACAGCTCTGATGGTCTGCTCCTGATGGAAGTACATGTCGGCGAAGGCGGTGATCCCGCTCTTGATCTGTTCAGCCGCTCCGAGCAGGGACCCGTGATAGATATGTTCGGCAGTCATGCGGTTCTCGATCGGCCAGATCTTGTAGTGGAGCCAGCTGAAGAGGTCCATGTCGTCGGCATAGCTGCGAAGCAGCGTCATGCTCAGATGATTATGGGCGTTGATCAGTCCCGGCAGTACGATCGAGTTCGAACCATCGATGACCGTATCGGCCTGGAAGGAGTCCGGTACGGTCCCCACATGGGCGATCTGAGAGTCTGTGATCCCGATATCACCGGAGAACCAGAGCCGCTGATCTCCTGCCATGGGTATGATGGTAGTGTCTGTTATCAGTATATTCATGAAGGTATGCTATCACTTGGCAACAGCCGTGTAAAGACAAATAGCGAACACGGCAGGAGGCCTTCGCAGCTAGCGTATGATGTTCGATGGGGATATGGCATCCCGTGATCTCAGGTGGTGCTGGGTGAGCAGATACTGCGCCTGCTCGATATCGAGATCCCTGATAGCCTGTATGATCTGTCTGTGCTCGATGAGGGTCTCATTGGGATCACGCAGCAGTCCCTTCTGGTAACACCTGATGATGAACTCGAACTCCTTGAGGAAGTTGAGGATGACCATGTTGTCAGATCGCATGAGGATCTGTTCATGGAATCGCCGGTCGGCATGCTGATAGGCAGTGAACTGATCGGCATCGAGCGGCAGGGTGAACTCATCGAAGATCGTGATGATATCGTCAAGCAGGCATTCGGTACACTGTTCCATGCACAGTCTGACCGCAATGCCCTCAAGTCCTGCACGGACTGAGAAGATATCTCTCATATCCTTATCATCGAAGACTTTTACGAAGACACCTCGGCGCTCTCTCTGTTCTAGTACGCCCTCCCTGATCAGCCGGATGAGAGATTCCTGCACTGGCGTCTGACTCACTCCGAGCAGCTCTGCGATCTCTTTCTTGGAGATCTTCTGTCCGGGGACCAGGTCCTTGTTCAGCAGCATGTTCCTGAGCTGTTCGTAGACCAGATCCCCCAGGGATTCCTTCTTAATGGCTGTCATGCAGACTCTCCTGGTAGGCTCGTTCGGCAAGGGATCGCGCTATCTCGATATGGTCCCGCATGGTCTGTGAGGCCAGCTGTGCATTCCCGTTCTCGATGGCCCCGAGGATCTGTTCATGCTCGGCGATACTCATGAAAGGATCTCTGAAGGTCCTGGAAATGTTACTCAGGGTGATGAGATTGTAGGAAGAGATCAGCAGCGGAAGGAACTCGTTGTTGCTGATATCCATGATGGTCGAGTGAAAATCAAAATCATACTGCTTGAATGTCCGCTGAACGGTATCTGCTGGCTCCTGTCTAATGGCATGCGTCTGTTCTTTGAGCCGCTGTATCTGCTGCTGTGCCTGAGGGTCGTTGAAATTACCCGCAGCCTCTATCGCTCCGAGGGGTTCAAGACGTATGCGTATCTCGAACAGATCGAGCAGCTGCCTGAGGGTGGTCTTCCGAATGATGTACCCTCTTCTGGGGATCGACTCGATCAGCAGTTCCTTCTCCAGCATGGAGAGTGCCGAGAGCAGGGGGGTCCTGGAGACTCCGAGCCGTTCTGCCAGCTCTTCCTGTTTCACTTTCTGACCGGGCGTCAGCTGGCCTTCAAGGATCATCAGTTTGACCGCTTTATACACCTTCTCAGAAAGATCTTCATATTTGACTTGATACATATCCATAGCATAGCTGAAAACCGTATTGCGGTCAATCTGTTCTTATGATTTTGTATACAAAATAATTTTTCATAATCATCCTTGACAATCTGAGAATATGGGTTAGTATATTTTGTATACAAAACTGTGTAGACAAAAGATTGTATAGTTAATTTGAAGGAGTTACTATGAGCACGAGCCTGGCTATCGGTCTGGATGAGCGTGTATCACAACTTGAAGATACCGCACGTATGGTACGGATCAATATCATCGATATGATCCATACCGCTCAATCAGGTCATCCCGGAGGGGCTTTATCTGCTGCAGATTTCATGACAGCCCTCTATTTCGACATCCTGGATATCAGACCCGAAGAGCCGAGATGGGTCGATCGCGATCGTCTGATCCTCTCGAAGGGACATGCCTGTCCTGTCTGGTATGCATGTCTTGCCATGAAGGGGTTCTTCCCGATGAAGGAGCTGAAGACACTCAGGAAGTTCGAATCGATCCTGCAGGGTCATCCTGATATGAACAAGACCCCGGGAGTCGATATGACTACCGGTTCACTCGGTCAGGGATTGAGCGCTGCAGTGGGCATGGCGCTGGAAGGCAAGATGACCGGCAGAGATTTTTCGGTCTTTGCGGTAGTAGGGGATGGGGAACTCAACGAGGGACAGATCTGGGAAGCAGCTGCATCTGCTGCGATGTATGAGCTTGATAATCTGGTGCTGATCGTTGATGCGAATCGGCTGCAGATGGATGGTCATACCTGCGATGTCATGAACATGGAGCCGATCGATGCCAAGTTCGAAGCCTTCAACTGGGAGGTGCATTCGCTTGACGGCCATGACATGAGGCAGGTGCTCACTGCCCTGGAACAGGCGAAGCGACAGAAGGACGGCAAACCGGTCTGCATCATCGCAAGGACGGTGAAAGGCAAAGGGGTGAGCTTCATGGAAGATGTCAGGGTATGGCATGGGAAAGCTCCCAATGACAGAGAATATGAGCGGGCAATGAAAGAGCTGAAAGGGGAGTAGCATGAAGATGGTCAAAGCATCCATACCGACAAGAAGGGCATTCTCAGACAGAATGCTGGCCTATGGGGCGATCGATACAGAGTTTGCGGTCTTCGAGGCAGATATCGGGTACTCTACCTATACCCATCTGTTCGGGGATGCCTATCCCCGGAGATACTTCAATATGGGGATCGCAGAATCGAACATGGTGGCAG
>JAIPFY010000023.1 GCA_021736385.1 Spirochaetia bacterium
CGTACGCCCACCTCATCACCCCCCTCGAGCAGGGTGAACACTTCTCTCAGTCCCTCGATCGGCCAGATATCGACATTGCCTGATCCGGGGTTGAGGCTATTGGTCCTGGTGATCCTGTAGGTCTCAGACAGGTAGGCACGCAGCTGTTTCTGTGCCTCTCTCAGGGCCTGAGTCTTCAGGATCTCTATCCAGTAGGGAGCTAGAAAGTCCATCGAAGAGACATCCACCTCTTCAAGGCCGGTGCCGCAGGTCGCGATATAGGGAAACACCCGATGGACCTGTTCAAGACGGTCAAGGACCTTCCCGGTGAAGCTGCACCCTTCGATCGTTATCGAGGAGACCCCGTGGGCATCACGGCTGAAGCTGTCGATGAACTTCTGGGCATGGATGCTCTGCGGTTCAAGCATCTCTGCAGCCATGCTGTAGAGATGTTGTGCCTCATCTTCGAGTTCCGGGAACTGTTCGAGCATGATCTTCTGTGCGAACCAGGAGAACGGGGTCGAGAACTTCGTACTCAGTCTGATGATAGATGGATCGCTCATCTGATGCCTCCGGGAATCATGAACCTGTCTGTACCGATACCTCAATACCGGTGACTGATCGCCAGTGCTCACCAAGCGAGATGATCAGGTCACTGCCGCCTTCGGTGATCACCACCAGTGCAGCCTGAACATGAGCTTTCGTACCCGCAGGAAGGTCAGTATCGATAGCTATCTGATCGGCGACGCTGTTGACCAGGACCAGTCCATGTTCTACGGTCATGATATACCCTTTCATGCGCAGTGTCTTCGGGCTGAGCTGCCTGACGAAGCGATCGAGCTGTGCTATCGGTACCGCAGCATCGGGCGTCAGACGCATGGGTACCGGTCTGCCGTTGATCCCCCAGCCTGTGTACTCAGTCGGGTCTGTCCCTCTGAGCACATCGGGATCGAACCTGTGCTCCTGCAGTACCGAAGCAGGGACCTTGCCGTAGGTCGTCCGTATGATCTTGCAGCCCGGTCTGAGCAGCTGCAGTTCCTGTTCCAGTGCACTGAGGGTCGTCTCATCAGTCAGGTCGCACTTGTTGATGACGAACAGATCACTGTAGACGACCTGCTCTTTGACTGTCATCAGGGCCTGAGAGAGGGTGAAGTAGCGATCTGCATCGATGATGCATACCATGCCCCTGAAGTCGAAGGCCTGGTCACTTCTGGTATCCGCCCACTGCATGATCTCCAGCAGCGGGTTGGGTTTTGCCAGCCCTGATGCCTCAACGAACAGTGCATCGATCGGCAGGGGGGCGTACGCTGCAACAGCATCGACAAAACTCCCGGAGAGGCAGGAGCAGAAGATCTGCCCTCCTGAGAGTTCGGTCTTGACCATCTGATCAGGGCCTTCGACGAGGGATGCATCGATGTTCAGCGAACCGAAATCATTGATGATCACCCCTGCGCTCTCCCACTGATGCTGAGCAAGGAGGCTGTTGAGCATGGAGGTCTTCCCTGAACCGAGAAACCCTATGATGATATAGAGAGGGATCTTGTCCTTCATTTCTGTCCTCCTGTACTCAGCGGTCACAGGTACTTGCTGATCTGTGCTGCAAGTTCGTCCCTGCTCGGGATGAGTGATGAATAGGTGAGTTCTCCATTGATGTAGATGCTCGGAAGCTGTTTGACACCCATGGCACCGCATCGTGCGATATTCTCCGGAGATGTGTACTTGTACTCGATGACATCGATGGCATCGCCGAAGTGCTCTTTGGCATCAAGGGCTGTTGCCAGCATGTAGGTACATGCGGCACAGGTCGCTGAATCAAGGGTGAAGACTTCGATGAGCGGTCTCTCAAGATGTGCGTAGTCCGGGAGTTCGCCGGTGAACTCAAGGCCTGCACTCTCGTAATTCTTGACCATATCACGCACCGAGTCAGTCTCATGTACTGCCTGTTCGATCGCGATGGTGTTCTCTACCGGGATGTCATAGGGCATGTCACAGCCTGGGGCGATGATCAGACGTCCGGGGGTCACGCTGTCGATCAGGTCGACGGTCGATTTCATGTTGTCCTGCTGGTTGCCGAAGAGCATGACGGAGGTCAGAGGGATATTCCCGCCGATCACCACATCGTAGGAATCTGTGACCTTCTTCGCATCGGCCAGGGATACGTTCTCATCTACTGACAGGCTGTCCGGGCCGGTCTTGCACATGGGTTCGATGTTCATGGTCGCATTCCCGCATACAAAGAACGATGAGTAGGCACCCCGTGCTCTGATCGCATCGAACAGTCGGGAGAATGGTGCATGCATGAACTCGGAGAAGTGGTCGGGAGAGATCTGTGAGATCAGGGGGTCTACCGCTGCGATCACATCCATGCCTGCATCAATGAAGTATTCAGAGAGTCGTATAGCCACATCAGTGGTATAGGAGAGCAGTCTGTGCACATAATCCGGATCCAGGATCATGTCCATGAAGATATTGGTGCCTCTCAGGTGGGAGGCGAGCGTGAACGGTCCGCACATCAGTCCGTAGAGGGCACTCTGATCACCGACTGCGGCTTTCATCCTCTGCATCACATCGATCTCCATGGCAAGTCTGCCCTCTTCAGGGCCGGGGATGTGATCGGGGATCTCCGGTGTCTCTGCAAGCGGATGGGACGAGACCGTCGGAGGGGCATCCTCTGCCCATACCAGGTCGCAGCCCATGATCTCTGCTTCGATCTGCAGATCGAACATGACAGGCTGGCCGTCAGGTTTGTAGAGTCTGTTCACCTCAAGGAGTGATTCGAACAGCTTGTCTGCACTTTGAGAAACTTCTTTTGCACTGTATCCCTTCAGTTTTCCTGAATGTACTCCTGCGAACGGGACCCAGGGGGTCTTGTCGGTCTCTTTACCCTGTAGCACGGCGTAGATTCGTTCTTTTCCTGTCACTGATATGCTCCTGTTAAAAAGTACGTGGCCGCATACACGGCCACGTCTATGATCAGATGCTGCCCGGCACTTATGCTGAGCAGATTTCGACTGCTGTCTGTGCAGCCGAAGAGGCATCTGCGGTATAGTAATCGGCCCCGATGCTTGCACAGTACGAATCTGTCACAGGTGCACCGCCGATCATGATCTTCACTTTATCTCGTATGCCTGCAGCCTCTGCCTTCTCGACCACAGCCTTCATCTGTGTCATGGTCGTCGTCAGCAGCGCTGAACATGCTATGATGTTCGCCTCATGCTTGATTGCCTCTTCGACATATCGATCTGCAGAGACATCGGTCCCCAGGTCGATGACTTCCAGCCCCTTGCCTTCCATCATCATGCCTACCAGGTTCTTCCCGATATCATGAAGGTCTCCCTTCACTGTACCGAGTATGACCTTACCGGTGGCGACCTCTCCTGCTTCAGCGAGAAACGGCTTGAGGATAGCGGTACCCATGTTCATGGCCCGTGCCGCGATGAGCACCTCAGGTACGAACACTTCATTGTTCTTGAATTTGACTCCGATGATGTTCATGCCGTCCATGAGTCCGTCATGGAGGATGACTTTTGCGCTCATGCCCTCATCGAGTGCCTGTTGAACCAGTTCGGTAACTTCCTTTGCCCGGCCTTTCTGCAAGAATTCAGAAAGTGCTTTCAGATCTACTGCCATAATAGCGACTCCTCTTGTTAATTCTGCTTGACCCTCGAAGCTTTGTATATTTGTACTATCAAGGCGATCTGGCTTCACCAGCAGCTGGTGTTCACAGTGACGGGCTCGCAGAGGATTCTCACCTCTTTCCCCTTGATGTATCTTGTGTACTATATATACGATACGACGGTTCTTTGGATAAATCTTTGATTTATTTATATATTTATGAACAATCTTATGGAACTTTCTTTGGTAGGGCAGATCAGACTATGAGTGGATACCTGACTTGTCGTGTTTCCACTGGATGCTGTTGGATCGGTACTTTCCCGGGGAGATGCCGACCTCCTGCTTGAAGACCCGGGAGAAATAGCTCTGGTCCTCGAAGCCAACCAGTCCGGCGACCTCGATCAGCGTGCAGGGGGTCGTCTTGAGCAGGGTCTTCGCATGGTTGATCCTGATCTGGTTGATGTACCGCGTGAAGCTCAGCCCGATCTCCTCTTTGAAGATCTTGCTGAAGTAGGTGGGACTGATCGCCGCATAGGCTGAGGCATCCTCGAGGGAGATCTTTTCGGTATAGTGCGTGTGGATATAGTGCAGAGTTCTCTCCAACCGGTCCACATGTTTGGTACTCTGGATGTCGAAGACCAGACTGGAATACTCATTGAGGACTTTCGAGAGCCAGTAGGAGAGACTGTCAAGGGATCTGAACTGACCGACCTGCCTGAGATAGGTGAAGTTCATACTGAGGGTCTCTTCAGGATCAGCTCCTCCCTCCATCGCTGCCCGTGAGAGCAGGACTATGAGTTCGGTCACCCGGAAGGAGATCAGTTCCAGTTTGCTGCCCGAGGAGAAGAAGACGTTCCCGAGGATCTCGTTGAGGATCCTCTGGGCCTGCTGTTTCTTTCCCTGGGCGATCGCAGAGTAGAGCTCCTCCTCGAGTTCTATCGGATAGCGGGGGATGTTCTGGTCCTCATGGCTCTTGAGCTGATGGATGTACTCGGAGATCTTGGCCTGCTGTTTCTGGTAGGCATCGCTCTCGATGAGTACACTGTCACCCTGTTCATTGACCCAGCCTGCGCACATCAGGAGCATCTCTGCAAGGCTCTTGGACCGCTCGGGGCTGACTGAGGGAATATCCATCAGACTGAGGCTGATCTCGGCGGCCGGAAGTGCATGCTCTCGATGGCTGAGCTCTTCGATGATATCTTCCTTATCGAGGATCAGCGCAGGGCCTGCGGTGAACGATGCGATCATGACTCCATCGTGCAGGATGGGACTTGCCCAGTAGAGCAGGGACGCGTGGCAGAAATACATGTAGCTGCCGCCGAATCGCTCGGCCTGTCTGGCACTGTAGCGATGCAGATCCAGACAGGATTCTTTGGAGGTGTCTGTTCTTCCTGCAAAACAGTATTCACAGAACGATCGGGTATCAGCATCATCGGTGAGGACGCGCACCGGTATCCCGGTGCTGATCGTATAATGCCGTGCGATCTGATGTGCCCGCTCCAGCAGTTCTTCCTGCCTGGCGTTCTGTTCTCTGTTCGGCACTGCTACTCCTCCAGTTCGAACATCATTTCCTGGATATAGAGATCCTGGAACTGCTTGTGTCCCGATAACTCAATATACTCACATCGTTCAGCAATGTGAAGGGTATCCTGCAGGTGTTCACTGCCAAAACAGCAGCGTACTGCACCTTCACCTGAACTGTTCCCTACGGCTATGGTCCTGTCGATCAGCTTCCTCGGGATCAGACCGATGATCCCAGCGCTCTGGGGGTGTATGAAACTGCCGAACCCTCCGGCAAGATAGAGCTGTGAGATATCATCGATGGTAAGGAGGGCATCACCCATGAGGGTGAGCAGTCCGGCTGCTATGGCACTCTTCGCCAGCTGGACTTCACGAATGTCCTTCTGGGTAAGATAGATATCGTCCTGCACGCCGTGCTGCCCGCCTGCGGCGAGGAGCAGGACCGGATTCCCGTCCTGTTCTCTGATAGCCGGATGATCGCTCTCATCCGGTCCAAGGAGCCTCCCTGTGTAGTCGACCAGTCCCTGCTCGAGCAGACCGGCGAGGGCATCTATGATACCCGATCCGCAGATCCCGATAGCAGGTTCATCAGCGATCGTGGTATAGGTGAGCCCCTCAGGGGTGATGTTCACTGAATCGATCGCACCATGGATCCCGCCGGTCCCGCAGGCGATGTTCGCCCCTTCGAATGCCGGGCCTGCAGCAGTCGAACAGCAGAGGATCCTGGAGTCCACCGACAGAGCCATCTCGCCGTTCGTCCCGATATCGAGGAGGATGGACGGCTGCGGACTCCTATGGATGGCGCAGGTATGGATACCAGCGGTGATATCTGCTCCGACATATGCGGCGACAGAGGGAAGCAGTTCGACCGTCACAGCATCAAGACCGGTGAACCCCATGCGTGAAGCTTCACAGGAGAGCGCTTCGGTGAACACCGGGATGAACGGAGAGGCTGCGATCCCCGCGGTCTCAGCACCCGTGAGCAGGTGCAGCATCGTCGTGTTCCCTGCGATGGTGATGTGCATCAGTGAAGAACTCTTCAGATGATGTGTTCCCAGCAGCTGTTCGATCCCTTTCTGGATCTGCTGCGCGATGACCTGCTGCAGACGGTCTCTGTGCTCCTGTGATTCTGTGGCATAGGCGATCCTGCTGATCACATCAGCACCGAAGGACTTCTGTGCATTGAGGGCGGAATAGACGTCCAGGGTCCGGCCGTCTTCCAGGTCGACCAGATAGAGTACCAGGGTCGTGGTCCCGATATCGACGGCAATCCCGCAGATCCTCTCTCCAGCCGGTATGCGGCGATAGATATCTTGGTCACGGATGACCAGGGCATCTTCCGGGTCCAGCGTATCGAGCTGTCTGAGCAGATGGGGATCCATGTGGTACATCCGGTGATCATCATGGGAGATGATCCTGCTGAAGATGCTCCTCTGGTCCAGGATCGATGCCTCGGGAAGCGAATCAACAGCAACCTTGATGCATCTCGGGGTGGCCGGAGTGGTCGCCGCCACCGATACAGAGGTCGATGAGATCACTGCAGAGTCCCCTCTTGATGCGAAGGTATCGATGGTGATGTCACTCAAGGGTCTGCAGGAGCAGGCAAGACGGATCCCTGCTGCCAGCTCACGCTCGGTGAGCAGCGCCAGTTCGTTCTCGGCAGGTTCGGTGACCGTCCCGTCGATGATCCGGACCCTGCATTTACCGCAGGTGCCGTTCCCCCCGCAGGGAGCATCGAACCCGGTGATACCGTGCTCATTGATCAGATCAAGGAGTGTGGAGCTGCCGGTGCTGGAATTTATCTGTCGTTGTGTAAGAAATGTGGTATCTTTGTAATAGGTTATGGTTTTCATACGGAATACTGTATCCCCATACTTCAGATTCATCAAGTGGGATCTGCTGAGAACCACCTGCTGTATACAGGTTAATTTTTTGGTAAAACAAAGAGAGGTACTATATGGATCTATGCATCAAGAATGGCACGATCGTGACGTCAGAACATACACAGAGAAGCGATGTCCTCATCTCCGGGGGAAAGATCAGCCAGGTCTCAGAGACCATCGATCCTTCGCTGCTCGATGATCAGGTACGGATCATCGATGCATCGGGACTGCTGGTGTTTCCCGGACTCATCGATGCGCACACTCATTATCATCTGGTATCGAGAGGGACGGTCACCGCTGACAGTTTTCAGGAGGGCAGCAGACTTGCCGCCTTCGGCGGAGTGAGTACGGTCATCGATTTCGCAGACCACGACAAGACACGTCCGCTGATCGATTCACTCACCGACCGTTCAGCGGCTATGGCCGCAGAGATGGCGATAGATTTCACGCTGCATCAGGGTGTCTATGGGATGTCTGAACAGATTCCCGAGCAGCTGAAGGCGGTCCGTGAGGCCGGGGTGCATACCATCAAGATCTTCACCACCTACAGGAATGTGGGGTATCTGATCGAGACCGATGGTCTGCGAGCTCTGTTCACCGCATGCAGAGACCTGGAACTGATGGTCACCGTTCATGCAGAGGATGATGAACTCATCGAAGAGCTGCTGCTCAAGCATGGGGATCAGCCGTTCACCCCTGCAGCTCATGCCCTCCTGCGCCCAGCAGAGGCAGAGGAGCGTGCCATACGCTATATCGGGGGACTTGCCGGAGAACTCGGGATGCCGGTATACATCGTACACCTCTCCTCTGAAGCAGGATTGAAAGCCATCGGTGAGCTGCGCGTGAAGGGGGTCCAGATCTCGACAGAGACGACCCCCCATTATCTGCAGCTGACGAAGGAGCTGCTCGATCGTGAGGATGCACCGCTGTACATCATGACCCCGCCGCTGCGGAGTGCACAGGACAACCGGGCTCTGTGGAAGGGCGTGTCTCAGGGGGCTATCTCCATCATAGCGACCGATCACTGTACCTTCACCCATGAGCAGAAGCTCTCATCTCATGACTGCAGGACGATCTACCCGGGTATCCCCGGTACCGAGGAGATGCTGCCGCTCATCCATACCTTCGGTGTGGAGAAGGGGCTGATCAGCATGGAGAAGCTCGTTGCCCTGCTGTCGGTGAACCCTGCGAAGATGTTCGGCATCTATCCGCAGAAGGGCAGTCTGATCAAGGGTACCGATGCCGATATCACCCTGTTCGATCCATCGATACGGTGGACGATCACCAACGCTTCACAGCATACCGCGGCAGGCTATACCCCGTACGACGGGACCGAGGTGAAAGGCAAGGCGGTGATGACCATACGCAGAGGGGAGATCCTGACAGAAGGGGATACCTATCATGGAGTACCCGGAAGCGGCCGGTTCGTCAGAGCAGGCAGGCCGGGTATCTATCATCGGCATACCCGATAGTGAAAGACGAGCCCCTCATACGGGCTCGTGATCCTCTGCCTGCGTGGTGACGGGGGGAGGGGACTGCTCAGCGGCGTTATGCCAGATAGTCTCTGGCAAACTGCTGGTAGTGAAGGGCGTTCTCCCTGATCCCCTCAACCTCCTCATCGGTCAGCTGCCTGACAGCCTTGGCCGGTGAACCCATGATCAGTGATCTGGGAGGGAAGCTCTTGCGTGCGGTGACCAGAGAGCCGGCACCCACGATGGAATCTTCCTGTATGACCGCCTCATTGAGCAGGATCGCCCCCATGCCGATCAGACAGTTGTCATTGACGGTGCATCCATGGATGATGGCGGAGTGGGCGATGGTGACATTCCTGCCGATGTGCGTGGGCATATCGGTGTTCACATGGACTACCGCGTTATCCTGTATGTTACTGCCGTTCCCGATCATCACCGGGGCCATGTCTCCTCTGACGGTCGCATTGCTCCAGACCGAACAGTCTTCACCGATCGTCACATCTGCTACGATATCGGCACTCTCAAAGATCAAGGCACTCTCTGCGATCAACGGCTGTGTATGTTTATAGGGTATGATCATGGTGATCCTCCTTGGATAAAGCCCTGAAACAACTTCTTCAGCAGCTTGGTATGTCATCTATCATAACGGAACAGGAGGAATTTGAACATAGGGTGAAACACTGTTTTGTCAGCTCACCTTGTGTGATATACTGTCTGGATGAAAAAGATCATTGAGACTGCATTCACTGCAGCCAAACAGGTGCGTGAACACGCATATGCTCCCTATTCAGGCTTCAAGGTCGGTGCTGCGCTGGTCACAAAAGATTCCGGTACGATCTACACTGGCTGTAACGTGGAGAATGCCAGCTATGGTGCTACGATCTGTGCAGAACGGGGTGCAGTGCTGCAGGCGATCGCTCTGGGGGGACCACAGGAGTATGAGGCGATCGTCATCGTCAGCGATGACTCACCTCCAGCCCCTCCGTGTGCCCTGTGTCTGCAGGTCCTGGTGGAGTTCTGCTCCCCGGAGCTGGAAGTCTATCTGGCTACCTTGAACGGTATCGAGATCCGGTACACGCTCAAAGAACTGCTGCCGCACCCCTTTGACGGCAGTGCTCTCAAGACAGAGGGGTAGCGCTCTCACAGCAGCGTACAGGTATGGCAGCTGCAGCTCGTCTGCCCTGTGGATCCCCTCAGCCTGTCCTGATGGGCGCTGGCCTCCCATACGTCCTCTGGATCTCTTCCCGTGCGATCTGGATCCATCTGGAAAACCGCTGAGGCTGTCCCTCCACGGTATGGGTATCCTTGAGGATGATCTCAAGGATGGTACCCTGCTGCTGTGCTATCTGCAGTGTGTTCCTGAGATACCCTCTGATCCTCTCCTCATCGAACACCCCGACCAGATCTGCCGGTTGGGGTTTCCAGGAGAAGATAGCACGATTTTCGATGATCCGGGCACATCTGGTGACATCTGCCCAGGGTGAGACTGACACCCGTCTCAGGTTGGGTACCAGAGAGAACAGGTCATCGAGTTTGTCAGTGAGATCGTCACAGCAGCCGTAGCCTGTGAGGGCGAACCGTTTGAGGATCTGTGCCTCATAGACCATGAGAAAATCCCTGTGCTGCTCCGGGCTGACCGAAGCGAGCTCCTGTGATTCTGCAGATCCCCACATTCTGCTCAATGCAGAAGCGCTCTCTGGATCATCTATCCCGTCTATATACCCGTTGCCTCCCGATGACTGGTAGCTGCCGTCACAGTTGTGATCGATGAGCTCCTGTCGTACCAGCTCATCGAGGATGTGACCATATGCATCGGTGAGGAACTGCATCACCCGGTGCACCAGTTCCGGTTCAAGATAGAGATCCATCAGCATCGTCTGGAGCCCTCTCCATGCGATATACTGTGCACTGAAGTGAAAGCTCACAAACTGTACACCTCTGATGTGCACCGGCAGGATGTCCCCGATGGCCTCCTGTACCAATGCATAGGCTGTTTCGGTAGCCTCCCGATCATAGATGACTTCCGGGATGATCAGGGCATCAGCGTCAGAGGGCTCCTTCAGCACCGGGATCACCTCATAGGAACCCCGTTCGGAGTCAGTATGGATACGATGCTCTCTGAGTCCCCAGTCAAACGGCCTGATCTGTTTCTCGATGATCACCGGTGCAGTGATGGGATGGTCATCCTGAAGGTGCTCATGATAGTATATCCGCTGCAGCAGTTCCCGCTCCAGGTTCCTGTATACCGGGTTCTCACAGACCAGCGTGTCCGGCGGTACCAGCTCGGTCCATGATCCTTCAGGATAGACCAGCAGCATCGGGTCGGTGCTCTGCAAGCTGTTGTGTGCCTTCCACCGTGCTATGTTCTGCTGGTGGACCGGAAGGGCTGCTATCTGTGCCGTCTTCGCTGCGAGGGTTCGCAGCCGTCTGATATCTTCTGTCGTTCTACTCATACCAGTGAGTATGATGGACAGCGCTGTGATTTGCGTGTATGATTTTCTTCTATACGATACTGCACACAGGAGATTCCATGGAACGGTTTTCCCTCCAGTCCATCGTCCCGGGATATATCAGTGAGCTGGGATATATCTCACAGACGGCGTCCACACCGCTGGGATTCCATATCAATCGGGGCTATGAGTTCGTCTATGTCTATTCCGGGCACTTTCGTTTCGAACTCTCCGATTCGAGTCTGCTGCAGGTCCCCGGCAGGAAGTTCAGCATCACCTCCCCTGATACCGAGCACCGTGGCTATCTCAACTATCTGAACAGAGGGGCTCTGTTCTTTGTGGTCTTCGATCCCGGATGCAGAGAGTTCAGGAGAGAGCTCAGATTATCGCCCGGGTCTGTCAGGGAGATCAGGAGGGTATTGCAGGAGTCCTCTGACCGGGTCTTCACCCCCTCGGGGCTGTTCTGCTCCCAGATGGATATCCTGCGCACGCTCAGCTGTGAGCTCGATCCAGCCATCCAATCTGACAGGGCGCATCTTCTGCACTCTTTGAGCAGCACGCTGATGCTGCTCTTCAGAGAGCTCTCGGATCCTCCCGAGGGAGCACCGGATGAGGTCATCTATCCGCTCCAGCAGTATATCGCTGAACATCTGAGCGAACCGCTGAGCATCGAAGTACTGATCAAGGTGTCTGGATACAGCAGATCAAGGCTCTACAGCCTGTTCGATCTCCATGCAGGACAGAGCCCCAATGACTACATCCAGTCCACACGCTGTATTCAGGCTGCAGGGCTTCTTACGCAGAGTGACCGTTCGGTCACGCAGATCGCCCTTGAGTGCGGGTTCTCTTCCAGTCAGTATTTTGCACGAGTCTTTGCCAGATATACCGGGATGAGTCCTACGTCCTACAGGAATGGGGGCTATCTCAGCAGACAGCTGCGGTTCCCGGGGGAGAATCGGCAGTGATCGGCCGTGCAGGTATGCAGTGGGTCGCCGGATAGGAGGTGAACCTGGAGAGGTATGAACAGGCTTCAGGGAAGGACGAAAGACCGAGCCCTGATCTGCCGATCAGGGCCCCTGGATAGCTAGCCCTCGAGATCCATGATCTTCTGGACCCGGTCAGCATGTCGTCCGCCCTGGAACTCAGCGTCCATATACGCATCGAGCATCGCGGTGATGCTTTCGGGGTAATCGATCCTGCCGCCGAAGGCCAGGAAGTTCACGTTGTTGTGTTCCTTAGCCATCCTCGCTGCGAAGATATTCTGGGGAAGGGCACATCGTATGCCTTCTATCTTATTAGCTGCGATCGAGATACCGATCCCGGTCCCGCAGCAGACGATACCGAACGCATAATCGCCTTTGAAGAACTCGGTACAGGCGGCAGCCGCCATATCAGGGTAATCCACAGAGGTAGGATCATCGACACCGAGGTTGGTCACCTGATACCCCCGTGCGATAAGATGTGCTGTGAGTTCATTCTTCGTATGGACAGCCCCATGATCATTGGCTATCACAACCGTATTTCCCATATCATCCTCCCGTTGTTTGTTGCTATATTAGATTCAATCCGGTAGTATATGCAAGAGCCTTTCCCTGTTTTTCAACCATTAACAACCTGAGGTGAGAGCTATGCCTGAAAGCATCTATATTACCGGTCACCGGAATCCTGACATGGATTCCGTCTGTTCAGCGTACTGCTATGCCGAACTGAAGAACATCATCGATCCTGATACCACCTACATCCCCATACGCTGCGGTCACATGAACAACTCGACCAAGGAAGCGTTCAGGGAGATCGATACCATACCGCCGAAGTTC
Source organism: Spirochaetia bacterium (assembly GCA_021736385.1). Lineage (GTDB taxonomy): Bacteria > Spirochaetota > Spirochaetia > CAKZLE01 > CAKZLE01 > JAIPFY01. Next base: position 12,738 of record JAIPFY010000023.1, read on the forward strand.
CTCAAGGACCTCCGTCCACGGGTCCTCGACATCGTGAAAGAACCTGAAGAACGCCTTCACATCAACGACCCGGTCTCTGCGGTGGTCAACCTCCTCAACCATAAGACGATCAGTGTGGTGCCGGTCTACGATGACGATGATCGATACGCGGGATTGATCAGTGTCGATGAGATCAACGGCCTGTTCATGAGGGAGAACAGTACCGGCCGGCCTCAGTATGCGTTTCGGGCAGAGAACTTCGGCCATGTGGTGAAGGGCCGACTGCTCAAGAGCGGGGATCAGCAGGAGTTCACCACCTTCATCATGACCGGGGCCATGCCCTATGAAGTGAGTCTCGATCGTATCAGAGAGCTGCTGCCAAACAAGCCGGTCATGGTGGTGGGCATGCGTACCGATCTGATCGCCTATGCGGTCAGGGAGCAGTTCCCTGCGATCATCATCACGGGGTATAAGAGTTACGAGCAGGTCGAATACGACTTCTCCGAGTATGAGGGGACGGTCTTCGTCTCGTATCTGGATACCGCTGAGACCATACGGCTGCTGCGGCTGAGTCTTCCGGTCAAGAACATCCTCTCCAGAGATATTCCGAAGGTACAGACACAGGATCTGTTCGATGATGCCCTGGGTATCCTGATCAACTCCGAATTCCGAGGACTCCCGGTCTTCGACGGGGATGCGTTCATCGGTACGGTCACCAGACGCTGCTTCATCAACAGACCCAGACGACGGGTCATCCTCGTCGATCATAATGAGGCTTCCCAGAGTGTCAGAGGACTTGAGGACTCTCAGATCGTGGAGATCATCGATCATCACCGGCTCGGGGCTGAGAAGACCCGGTTCCCCATCTACATCTCAGCTGCTCCGGTGGGCAGTACCTGTACGATCGTCTATCAGCACTTCATCAGATACCACGTAGAAGTGCGTCCCCAGATCGCCCATCTGCTGCTGGCGGGGATCCTGTCTGACACGGTCATCCTCAAGTCTCCCACGACCACGCAAGAGGATCAGCTGGTGGTAGAGGCGCTCTGTTCGATCCTGGGGATCTCCGAGTACCGATCGTTCGGAGAACGCCTGTTCAGCAATACGATGGTGCTCACAGAGGCTGATCCCAGAGCTCTGGTCGAGGCCGATTTCAAGATCTATCATGAGTTCGGCTGCTCGTTCGGCATCGGACAGGTGGAAGTGAACACGCTTGAGGATGTCGATGAGGTGAAGGACCAGTTCATCACCACCCTTGAGACAGTGAAGTCCACCCATCATATCGACTGGGCCATGCTGCTGGTCACCAACGTGCTCAAGGAGAACAGTGTCCTGCTGAGTACCTCCTATCCCCAGGCTGAGAAGAACCTGGTCTACAAACAGGAGTCTGCAGGTAAGTTCGCCCTTCCCGGGATCCTCTCACGAAAGAAGCAGCTGCTGCCGGAAGTCCTGAGAGTGCTTGAAGAACGATCGTGATGATCAGATGGACATGTCTTCGGTGACTTGGGCCTGTTCGAACTGGATGGAGTAGAGCCGGGAATAGAATCCCTGCTGTGCCATCAGCTCCTGATGGGTACCCTGTTCGATGATCGTATGGTCATGGATGACCAGCAGCTGGTCGGCATTCTTGATCGTTGACAGCCGGTGGGCGATGACCAGACTCGTCTTGCCGGTCATCAGATGCTTCATGGCCTGCTGTATATGGGCCTCTGTCAGACTGTCGATGTTTGAGGTCGCCTCATCGAGGATCAGGATCTTGGGATCGGCCAGGATCGTCCGTGCGATCGCAAGCAGCTGACGTTCTCCCTGTGAGAGGTTCATACCCCGCTCGGTCAGTATGGTATCATACCCCTCAGGAAGACATGAGATGAAGTGATGCGCATTGGCCAGGGTCGCAGCTTCGATCATCTGCTGCTCTGAAGCTTCCAGTCTTCCGTACATCAGATTCTCACGGATGGAACCGGCAAAGAAGAACGGCTCCTGCAGCACCACTCCCATCATAGCCCGCAGGTCAGAGAGCCGGTAGTCGCGTATATCTCTCCCGTCTACCGTGATCCTGCCTGCATCGACATCATAGAATCGGTTGAGCAGATTGATGATGGTGGTCTTCCCTGCTCCTGTCGGTCCCACGATGGCTGTCACTGATCCCGATGATGCGCTGAAGGTTATCTGCTCGAGTACCGGGGTGCCGGTCACATAGGAGAAATCCACCTGCTCGAACGCCACGTCCCCCCGTGCCTCTTCAGCAGTCACCGGATGTTCCGGTTCGCTGATCATGTCATCGGTATCAATGATCTGAAAGAACCGTTCTGCACCTGCTAATGCTGACTGAAGCATGTTGTAGATGTTCGAGAGCTGCCGGATCGGTTCGAAGAACTGCCTGGCATAGAGGATGAACGCAGAGATCAGACCGATGGAGTAGAGCTCCGGGGAGATGATCACCAAGGTGCCGCCGATGGCTACGACCAGTGCCAGGGAGATGCCGTTCATCAGTTCCATCATCGGCATCATCTTGTAGGACTCCACGAAGAAATCGATCGCGGCATCCCGTGCCCGTGCGTTGACCTCTGAGAATCCCTCATACTGCTTCTGCTCCTGGTGAAAGGTCTGAATGATCTTCATCCCTTCGACAGACTCCTCGATAGCCGTGTTGAGACCTCCCACCTGTTTCTGGTTCTCCAGTGCCCGAACCTTGACCCTCCTGCCGAGCAGGACGACGAACAGCAGGGCGAACGGTACGACCGACAGTACGGCGAACGAGAGGGGGATGTTCAGGATGAACATGGCAGCGAGGGTCCCGATGATCGAGAGGGTGCCCGAGAGTACTGAGGAGAACCCGTTCGAGAAGGCGTTATAGACCGTCTCGATATCATTGGTCATCCGTGAGATGATATCACCGACCCCGGCGCGATCGTAGTAGGAGAGTGAGAGCCTCTGCAGCTTCTCGAAGCCGTCTCTTCTCATCTTATAGATCAGACGGTTCGAGGCATGGGCGATCATCACCGAACTCACCGCCCGTGATGCGAACATCGAGAGATAGATACCTGAGAGGATGATCATCTGACGGAGGAACGCTGAGAGGTCCAGCGACCGCTCAAGATGGTCGGTGATCGCATTGCCCAAGACCGTCGGTGCCGCTACCTGCAGCAGGACTGCCGTGACGAGGAACACCATGGAACCGAGCAGGATCGGTGTGAGCTCCTTCATATATCGAAGGAGCCGTGTGCGTGATGCTTTGCTGTCCTTCGGCTTCTCGAAGTTCATATGGTGATGCCCGCGATTGCCGGGACGGATCTTCTGTGTGGTCTTGCTCTCATGTGCGGCTGTCTCTGCCATATCAGTACGTTCCTTATCGCTCAGCTTGCCGGATTCTGCGTCTCATAGATCTCCTGATACGTCCGGCAGCTCTGTATCAGTTCATCATGGGTCCCCGATGCGATGATCGTCCCCCTGTCCATCACAAGGATCCGGTCTGTCTGCCTGATCGCATTGATCTTCTGGCTGATGATGATGCGGGTCTGGCTCACTTCGGAGGCATGCAGATGCTCGATGATCGTCCGCTCGGTCGAAGCATCGAGAGCTGAGGTCACATCATCGAGGATGAGGATATCCGGTGCACTGAGGATAGCCCGGGCTATGGAGATCCTCTGACGCTGTCCTCCTGAGAGTCCCTGACCACGCTCGCCGAGCACATGCTCATACCCCCCTTCCTTCTCCATGATGAACTCATGGGCACATGCCGCTGCAGCTGCCTCTCGGATCTCCCGGTCAGTCGCATCCGGTTTCCCGAACCTGATGTTCTCAGCGATGGTCCCTGAGAAGAGCATGGTCTCCTGCAGTGCGATGGTGATGCGGCTTCTCAGGCTGGAGAGGGAGATCCGACAGATGTCGATGTCATCGAGGGTGATCGACCCCTCCTGCGTATCATAGAACCGAGGGAGCAGATGCATGAGCGTCGATTTCCCCGCTCCGGTCGTACCGATGATCCCCACCATCTCACCTGAGTCGATCGAGAGATCGAAGTGCTCGAACACCGGGGCTCCATCCCCGTAACGGAACGAGACATCACTGAAGGTGATGCGTCCTGCACAGGAGGATAGATGCACAGGGTCCTGCGGCTCTCTGATCGTGGGAGTGATCTGCAGCAGTTCATGTACCCGCTTCATGGAGGCCAGGGCCATCGAGAGAAAACTCAGGACCATGCCGAGCATGATCAGCGGGAAGAATGCGGTAAGGGTATAGTTGGAGAAGGCTATCAGGGACCCGAGGGTCATACCGTTTGCCGGGTCTGCGACCATGTTCCCGCCTGCATAGAGGACGATGACCACTGCAAGATTACCGAAGAGCATCATCAGCGGCATGATGATGCCTATGAGCATCGACACCTTGCGGGAGATGTGGAAATAGGCGAGGTTGCCGGTATCGAACTTTCTGATCTCTTCGGGCTGTCGGGAGAACGATCGAACCAGCTTCGCCCCGACCAGATTCTCCTGAAGGGTGTTGTTCACCTGATCAAGAGCTGTACGTACCTGCTCGAAGATCGGACGGATCGAACTTGCAGAGAAGAAGAAGAGGGCGAGCACGATGGGCATGATCACTGCCATGACCGATGCGATACGGGCGTTGATGATGAACATCGATGTGAGGGACCCGATCAGGATGATCAGAGACTGGATCAGCAGGAACAGCCCCATGCGGATGAACATGCGGATGGTACTCACATCGGAGTTGATGCGGACGATGAGCTCTCCTGTCCTCCAGGCATCGAAATCAGCGAACGAGAAGGCACTGATCTTTTTGAACAGCTCATTGCGCATATCATAACTCATATGCTGAGAGGCATGGATCAGTTTCACTCCGCTGTAGTAGCTTACCGTCATACTCAGTACTGCTGAGAGCCCGATCGCTGCAGCGAAACCGAGGATCATCACAGGACTTCCTGCAGCGATCCCGATATCGATCGCCCACTGGGTCATCTTCGGCTGCAGGAGCATGAGCAGGGAAGAGCAGATGAGCAGGATGAATGAGATCACCATGGGCTTTCTGTAGGGAGAGAGAAATCTCATGGTCTCGAGAAATGGTTTCATGAACGACTCCAGCGACAAAGATGAATACGGCAGATACAGGTAACTATACTGCACACCGGGGGGGACGGGCAAGTACTGCTGTCATGATCGGACAGGGAGGATCAGACAAACGATCGTCAGAGAGGTATACAAAACTATCCTGAAAGCCGTGTACGTGGTATGATATATATATAATCGAAAGACAGTACACAGGTGCGCCATGAAAGATAGAGATCAGACAGGCAGTTCACAGATCATGCAGAGGATGCTCACCCGGTTCGAGCGGCTCTGCTCGGTATCGATCGCGATCGTCAACACCTCCCTGGAGATCCTCCATGCTGGAGAGCAGGGGCAGCTGATCCCCGATATCTCAGGATACTTTGAAGAGGCTGAACCCTTCTCGATCAGGGATATCGATCAGCCGTATCCAGCTTTGGCCGGGATGTCGCTGTTCGTCTCCCAGGACCATGAATCTGCGGTGTTCTGCCCCTACCGGACTCAAGAGCATGAATTGCAGTATCTGGTCATAACCGGGTTCAAGCTGGTACGGGAAGAACAGCAGTCCATTCTCGAACCTGGACAGCCCTCATATACGGTATCCTATATCATAAACCTGCTGGCAGTCATCGTCGAGAGTGTCCGTGACTTCTCAGAGTTCATCACCGTCAAGCAGTATGCCCGAGAGGAGATGCGGACGAATCGTCAGGTCATCACCCAGCTCCAGCTGCTGATGCACATCTGGAAGGCCGGCAGATGGGAGTATTCGGTCGAAGATCAGCGGAACTCGGTGGATCAGAACTGGAAGGAGATCTTCGGTATCCCCGATGGCGTTGATACCGAGGATTTTCATGCCTACTTCGAAGATCATATCGTCCCCGAGGACCGTGATCGGGTACACCATCAGATGGAAGAGTTCCTTGCGGGGAATACCGATGTGTATCACAGTCAGTTTCGCTTCACCAGTGAGACACAGGGATTACGCTGGATCGAAGGTATCGGCATCACCTCCGAGTATGATCAGGACGGGAATCCCAAGACGATCATCGGCATGAATCGCGATGTCACAGAGATCGAACAGAAGCATCAGGAGATCATGCAGGCAAACAAGCTGCTCAGCTCACTGCTCGAGCATATGCCCTCAGGGGTATTCTGGAAGGACGTGAACTCGGTCTACCTCGGTGCGAATGACCGCTTCGCCCATGATGCGGGAGTCGCCTCCTATAAGGACGTCATCGGGAAGACCGACAGGGACCTTCCCTTCGTAGCAGATGAGTATGAACACTACCGTGCGGATGATCTGAAGGTCATCCGGAATAAAGAGCCGATCAGTGAAGAGGTGAACACCCTCTACCGGGAAGACGGCAGGCAGGGATGGTCCTATACCAGTAAAGTGCCGCTGCTCGATGATTCGGGCGAAGTGTTCGGACTGCTGGGGGTCTATACCGATATCTCGAAGCTCAAATGGACCGAGCAGCAGCTTGCAGAACGGGAACGCAGACTGCAGGCGATCCTGGACTGCTCGAAAGATATCATCTGGATCGTCGATTCTGAGCTTGCTCCCGAGTACGTCTCTCCCTCAGCGGAAGAGATCCTCGGGAAGGAGCATGGTGGGCTGCTGCTGACCGACCCCGGGAAGATCATCGAACCTGCCTCCTATCTGGAGACCGCCGAACGGCTGAAGCAGCTTGCTGCAGATCAGGAAGTGCAGGGGCATACCCCCATGATCCAGACTGCCCTGGAGATCAGGACCTCAGGCGGTGATACCCTGCTGATGGATGCTGTCTTCACTGCCCTGATCGATGCGAACGGGACCCAGCTGGGGTATCTGGGGATCCTCAGGGACATGACCGAGCAGCAGGACCTGCAGCGGGCACTGCAGCAGTCCCAGAAGATCGAGGCCATCGGACGCCTTGCAGGCGGGGTCGCTCATGATTTCAACAATCTGCTGCAGGTGATCCTCGGCTACGGGGAGCTGCTGTGTGATACGATCCCCTCTGACTCAGATGAGGGGACGATGATCTCGACGATCATCTTAGCGGGGAAACGGGCCCGGATCCTTGTTGAACAGCTGTTGAAGTTCAGTCAGCAGGATGAGTATGAACTGCTGTCGATCGATATCTCCGGCTGTGTGAAGCAGCTGCTGCCTACCCTCAGGACCCTTGTCAGTGAACAGGTGGAATTGACCTATACTGCGGGCGATTCGCTTCCTCAGGTCCTTGCTGACCGTCAGCAGATAGAACAGCTGTGCATCAACATCTGCCTCAATGCGGATGATGCCATGACCGATGGGGGTACCCTCTCGATCAGCATCGAGGAGATGGTGTTCGGTGCGCCTGTGCCGGTCTATGGGGAGTCGATGCCGCCCGGGAAGTATCTTGTCCTCTCGATCAGTGATACGGGGATCGGTATCCAGAAGGAGCAGATCGATGTGCTTTTCGAGCCGTTCTATACGACCAAGCAAGTCGGAAAAGGGGTAGGGCTGGGACTTGCGATGGTCTTCGGTATCGTGAAGGAGCATAACGGGTTCATCAGGGTGACCAGTGAACCACAGCACTGGACGACCTTCTCTGTCTACCTGCCTGCAGCTCCCTGATCACAGGAGGCTGTTCAGTTCATCAAGCAGTTTCTGAGGGTAATCAGGCAGGGCCCCTTGGGAACTCACCACATGGTTTGCCAGCTTCACTGCATAGACCACGGAATTGTGGACATTCCCCGATCTGGCCAGAGCACTCATGAACCCGGCAGAGAAACTGTCTCCGGCTCCCACCGTATCGACGACCGGCACCTCAGAAGGGATCACATGGCCGGAACCCTCGGGGGCGAAGTAGTATGCTCCGTCCTTCCCGCAGGTCAGCAGCATGATCCGTACCGGATACTCGGTTCTCAGTCGCTCATAGAACTCCGCCGGGGAGAGCTCCGTATCATAGAGCATCTGGGACAGGACCGGCAGTTCCTCATCATTGAGCTTGATCACGGTCGTATAGGCAAGAGATGCAAGGAAGATCTCCTTGGAGAAGAACTCCTGGCGAAGATTCACATCGAAGAAGGTCTCTGTATAGGTCAGATGGTCCAGGAGGTCTCTGAGGCAGCGTGCATTCTCAGCAGTCCGCTGTGCAAGGGAGCCGAAATAGAAGAGATCATACCTGCCGGCAAGCAGCTGCTGCATACGCGATGGATCGATCGTGATATGATCCCATGCGCTGAAGGCGATGTCATAGACCGGGATACCGTCTTCGAGCTGGACCTCGACCGTGCCGGTCGGGTAGCTGTTGGTGATGATGAACGAGGGGTCGATGCCTACCTCGGTGATCTCGCTGAGAGCTCTTTGCCCCAGTGCATCATCTCCCACGGCAGTGATCAGGGAGGTGTTCGCCCCCAGCTTGGCACTGTGACCTGCGAAGTTCGCAGGGGCACCGCCGAGATAATGGACGTCATTGATATGATCGAACAGCAGTTCTCCAAAACACAGTACGTTCATGTGAATACCCCTTATACATTTTTGTGATCATACCCTGAACGACCGGTGGAGTTCAAGAGATGTCTGCAGGTGAGAGCGATGAGAGTTCATGCGTGCTCCCGTTCACTGATCCATGCTATCGATACGGCACCCGTGCCCGCATGCAGTGAGATCACCGGAGAGGTCTCCTGGATGAACTTCGGCTGCAGCCCGGTCTTCTGCTCTATGATCGAAGCGATCGTCTCTGCCAGTTCAGGAGCTTTGACATGCGAGATGCTGAACTCGGTGATACCCTCATGCCCCCATGCTCTGACGAATCGCCTGATGAGGGCTGATGCACTGCCGTTCTGCGTGAGTCTGATCCCTTTGATCGCTCCGGAGCCGTCCGGGGCGAGTCCCACGATCGGCTTGATGCCAGAGCGGACGATCAGCCTGCCGATCTTCTCAGGGACCCTCCCTCCCCGTACCATCGACTCGAGCGACTGTACAGAGACCAGGATGGTCGATCTCCTGATCAGGGATTCGATCCTGTCTATGAGCACAGGAGCAGACTCCCCTGCAGCGGCAGCTTCCGCCGCCCTGATGGTGATCAGTCCCTGTGCTCCGGCATTACGTCTGGAATCGATGATATGCACCGGGTAGTCACGTTTTCTCAACTCCCGTGCAGCCAGCTCGTAGGTGCGGAATGTCCCGCTCAGAGCAGCTGAGACCGAGATGATGAGAATCTCCCGGTAGTGTTCGGAGAGGAACTCAAGGTGCCGACCGATGCTGCCCGAAGAGGGCATCGAAGAGGTCGGGAGGTGCGCTGAGGTGAGCATGGTATCAAGCAGGAAGGTGTTGTCTACCGAGATGCGGTCGATGAACGAGCGGTCATCCCACTGGATGAGCTGCGGTATCTGATAGATCTGCAGAGCATCTTTGAGGTGCTGCGGGATATCGGCAGAGGAGTCGGTGACGATGGCAATATCAGAGAGGCGCTCATGGATGGCCGCATACTGTGCGAGCATATCATCGACCTTGGTCTCCTCGATACGGGAGAACTCCTCGAGCTTCCTGAAGACCCTGTTCGGTTCTCCGGTATGGATATGGACCCGCATCGTCTCTTTATGTGCCCCGATCACCAGAGAATCACCCAGACCGTGAAGCGTCTCCTTGACCGTCTCAGGAGCCACAGTGCAGGAAAGGAGCAGTGCCTCGGTACAGTAGCGAAAGACCGGCCGTTCAAGCAGCTGATCATGTGCATCCGAAAGCTGATGTTCGATCTCAGAGGACGGGGGCTCCTCCAGCTGGTCTGTCACGCCGTGACGAAGATACTGGTCGACCCCTTCCAGAAAATAGACGAAAGCCCTGGCACCGGCGTCGACCACCCCTGCGTTCTTGAGGACCTGCAGCTGCTCGGTAGTCAGAGTCTCAGCTGCTCTTGCTGACCGCAGTCCGCGCTTGAGCAGCAGGGGGATGGGGATCTGAGCCTGCCATGCGTCATTGATCGCTCTGGACCAGGAGTGCATCACAGTCAGGATCGTCCCCTCGACCGGGGTCTCCACTGCATCATAGGCAAAGCTGACGGCACTGTTGACCGAAGCGATGAAGTTCTTGATGCTCAAAGCCTCGAAGTCCTTGGCGACTTCATAGAAGCCGCGGAAGAACTGTGCGATGATCATCCCTGAATTACCTCGTGCGCCGATGAGAGCTGACTGAGCCATCCTGTCGGTGGTTCGGGCTACAGACCCTGTACGGTTCGACTTCGCGAGAGCTGCCTTGAAGGTGTGGAGCATATTGGTTCCCGTGTCACCGTCGGCGACCGGGAACACATTGATATCATTGATCTCCTGCTGGTTGATCAGCAGATGGCGGTATCCGCAGGATACCGAATCGAACAGTTCAGTTCCGGTTATCAGCATCGGGTCCCCCCTTGGGTCTCTGTTTTGACGAAGTGAATTTCAACTCGGTCCCGTGAATGATCCGGTACAGGTTCTTTCTGTGCGAGATGACGATCAGCAGGAACAGTGCACTGAGGAAGGCGACGATATAGGGATCGACCACGTGTCCGAGGACTATGCTCAGCAGGATATAGTACGGGATGACGATGAACAGGGAGATCAGCGAAGCGGCGGATGCATATCTGCTCACGGCCAGGACCAGAGCGAAGACCGCCAGAGCGAAGGGAATGGCCGGGGGATAGATCACCGCTATGGTCCCGGCACCTGTGGCTACCCCCTTGCCCCCTTTGAACTGCTTGAGGTAAGGGGAGTGGGTATGCCCGAACACGGCAGAGAGCCCGGTGAGCAGGTATCCGGGAACGGTGAGCCCTATGACAAAACGGGCGATCATGACCGGCAGAGCACCTTTTGCGATATCGATCAGAGCGACGAGCATCCCGTCTCTGATCCCGAAGGCCCGTGCCATGTTCGTCGCCCCGCTGCTGCCGCTGCCTGCAGAGAAGATCGATACCCCTTTGCGCTTTGCAAGCAGGAAGGCCGTAGGTATCCCGCCGATGAGATAGGCTCCGATACAGCTGGCTAGAATGACCACTACCTCTATGTCCATCTATCTGATCCTCCGCGGGATCAGCAGGGGGGTCTTTCGTATATACTCCTGATAGTACTGCTGATCTCCGTAGCGTTCCTTCCATGACTTCTCGAGCAGGGGTATGCCGCTCACGAACAGCAGCAGCAGTGTGATGAACACCGGACCGAGGAGTACGAGATAGGAGAGACCCTTCAGATAGGGCAGGATGACAAGGGCGAGTCCCCACCACACCAGCATCTCCCCGAAGTAGTTCGGATGACGGGAATACTTCCATAACCCCGTGGTGATCAACCGTTTGGGATGCACCTGCTTGAATGCCGACTTCTGTGCATCTGCTGTGCTCTCGATGATGAAGCCTGCAGCCCAGAGGATCAGCCCTGCGGTGAGGGACAGCGGGTAGATGGTATCGGGTCTGTGAGAGAGCAGGAAGATCTCTGGAAGCATGACTACCGAGACAGTGATTGCCTGCAGGAGCCAGAAGGCACCGAACTTGAGAAAGGAGTCACGCTTGTCATCGAAGCGATGGTCCACTTTCATCTGCAGGATACGTGTGAGCAGATAACCGCCGAGCCGAAGGGCCCAGAGCACGACGCCGAAGAAGACGATCAGTGAGATCGGGTCGGATTGAGCATGCACGATGAGCAGGTAGATGCTCAGCAGGATGAAGCTCAACGTATAGGAGAGGTCTGTGACGATGTCAGTCTTCAGGGTGAACGCGATGATGAAGAACAGCAGATTGATCGCTGTGACGATGAGCAGACTCTCAAGATAGATGTTCATGACTGCCTCCCGAATCTTTGTAATCGATACAAAAGTACTACGAATAGTGCATTAAGACAATATGAAAGAGCATATTAGATACAAACACTGCATAATAGTAACAGGACTCACTGATAGTATGTACTTCTTGAGATGCAGAGGATCCATCTACGCTATGCATGTTCATTATACCATGGTAGACTGGATATATGGGAATAGTACTGCCATTATACATAGATCCTCTCGAGGGTGCTTCCACTCCTTCGGATCTCAGTGATGCATGGGAATGTGTACTGCAGGAGAGAGCTCGGTGTCCGGATGTACCGCTGTCGCTCATCATCAATCCCGACAGCGGACCGGGAGAGGGCCGCAGGGACTCCTACCGGAGGGGGATCGATGCACTGCAGCGTACCGGTATCACCGTCATGGGGTATCTGCCGTGCGGGTATATGAGAGAGCCCGGAGCCAGGCTGCAGGAGATGAAGCAGCAGTGGTACAGCTGGTACCCCTCGATCGATGGACTGTTCATCGATGAGTTTCCCTCATATATCGATCAGGCACTGGCCGCACGATGCGGTATGTTCGTCGCTGATGGGAAGATCGATCCCATGGTCAACCCCGGGACGTCGTTGAAGCTTGACAGGGCTGTGAGGCAGCTGCCCTTCAGTACCGTCATCTCCTGGGAGAATACCTCCTATCCTGATACCCTCACCACGCTGGGGCAGATCGAACAGTTCTCGCAGCTGAAAGTCCTTCCTGAGCTGGGAGCTCTGGTCCTGGGACAGCGGTACCGCTCTCACTTGATGAGAAAACACGTCGATCTGTTCTATGACTGGTCATTCGTGACTCCCTCTCCAGAAGCAGGGAACACCTGGGGAGTCTTGGACTGCAGGTCCTTCGGCCGGCAGATGAGAACGCAGCAGCGCAGATATGCGCAGTAGGAGCTGTATGATGAGAATCACACTCTTGAGCCTTCTGATCCTTCTTGCTCTGGTCCTGTGGACCGGTTGTGCCACCTCCATCCCGCCTGAGATGTCCGCTCTGCTGGTCGAAAAGGTCGACCTCACACGGTACAGCGGTCTGTGGTATCAGGTGGCACGGTATCCGCACTCCTTCCAGCGGGGGGAATGCGGTGATTCGACTGCGGAGTACAGCCTGAGAGAAGACGGCAGGATCGATGTCCTCAACAGGTGCTGGGAAGGGGAGTACGGCGGAGCCTATTCACAGCAGGTCAGGGCCGTGGGTACCCCGATGGATGATCGGGGCAGCTGGCTGCGGGTGGTCTTCTTCAGACTCTTCCCTGCCGCGTACCTGGTGATCGAACTCGATCAGGAGCACTACCAGTGGGCGGCTGTCACCACAGCCGACAGGAACTCGCTCTGGATCCTCAGCCGTACGCCTGCATTGGATGAGGAGACTTTCGAACGGATCATCACCTCCCTCGAAGGAAAGGGATTCTCCAGAGACAGGATCATCAGGACATCACAGCAGTGATTATAGTGAATACATAGTTGTAATAATAGCAAAAACTTCTTGAACTTATGATCGATACATTGTAGATTCTGTGTATCATACAGAGAATAATGCGTGTAGCGCATCTTGAGCAGAGAACGACGTGAGGAGTGGGGAATGAGACGAATACGAACAGCACTGTCGGCAGCACTGATCATCATGATGATGGTACTGATTTCCTGTACCCCGGCAGCAGAAGAGACAGAGAGTCCTGCAGACACCGTGAGTGCCGCTACCGATTATGCACCGCTGGTCAGTGCTGCTGTACAGGTGGTGAGAGCCCCTCTGCGTGAGGAGTTCGTCGGGAACGGGACGATAGCAGGTCAGCAGGAAGCAGTGCTGAGGACCCGGATCGGGGGAGTGATCGCTTCGATCGATTTTCAGCTCGGGCAGGCTCTCGAACAGGGACAGGTGGTGATGACCCTCGATGACCGCATCGTCTCGCTCACCCTCAGCCAGCTTGAACAGCAGTTCGAGACCGCGGTGAAGAACCTGGAATCGAGTACCCGCCTGTATGACCGGGGATCCATCTCACTCTCTCAGCTCAATCAGGAACGTGCGGCCCTTGACGGACTGGAAGCCCAGCTCTCAGCGGCGCGGGATAATCTTGAGAACACGAAGATCAGCACCCCGATCTCAGGGAGTGTGGCACAGCGCAGCCCTTCTCTGATCATAGGTGATCAGATCCAGGCCGGGGCGCAGATAGGACGCGTGGTGGATCTGGAACATCTGAGGATCCAGCTTTCAGTGGGGCAGAGTGAACTCTTCCTGCTCTCTGTCGGCGATGCGGCTGTGATCGATATCCCGACACCGACCGGGACGCTCACGACCAACGGAGTGGTCTCAGCGATCAGTGCCGGAAGCGATGAGAGGACCGGGAGCTGGGCAGTACTGGTCGACTTCAACAATCCCAGACCGAAGGTGGTCCGTGCAGGGTTATCAGCGAAGGTGACCGTCAAGGATGCCGATGCGGCGATCTATACGGTCATCCCGAATGCGGCACTGGTCAATCGTGATGGTAAGCAGTATGTGTTCATCGTCGAAGGTACCACAGCCAAAATGACTGCTGTTACCGTGCTTGATCAGTACGGGGATCTCACTGCTGTTGCAGGACTCGACCCGACCATAGAGCTTCTCGACCATACAGTGCTTGTCAGCGGGCTGACACGGATCAAGGACGGAGATGAGACCGTAATCAAGTAGATACGGCAGCAGGAGGAGTGATGCAGGAACGTGAACAGGAACGAACAGCAGGGATCGGTCAGCGGATGACCATAGGCCGATTCTCTGTGACCCATACCGTATTGATCAATATTCTGATGGTGACGATCCTCGCCCTGGGCGTGTTCAGTCTGATCAGGCTACCGCAGGAACAGTTCGCAGAGGTGCCGTTCTTCTGGGTCAACGTGATAGTCCCATACCCCGGGGTAAGCGCCGAGGATATGGAAAGCAGTGTGACCATACCTGTGGAGAATCAGTTCCAGGGTATCAGCAGGCTCAAGAGGATCAGTTCCACCACCAGTGAAGGCCTTTCGGTCGTACGTGTGGAATTCGATGACGGGATCTCCAATGATGAGTTCCGGACGCTCTATCAGGAAGCGCAGACGCGTTTCAGTCAGGTACAGCTGCCCGACGGTATCCTCACGCCGATCGTGGACGACTTCTCCTCAGCCGATTTTCTGCCGGTCATCGAGGTGGTGATCAGCGGTGATCAGCCGTATGAAGTCCTTCGCGATGAGGCAGAACTTCTGAGAAACCAGATCCTGAAGGTCTCAGATGTCTCCGATGTCGATATCATCGGACTGCCTGATCGTCAGATCATCCTTGATGTCGATACCCTTCGCCTCACCAGCCTGGGGCTCACTGCGAACGAACTGCTTCGTGCGGTGCAGGACCAGAACAGTACCATCCCAGGCGGTTCGTTCAGCACAGAGAGCCGGGAATACCTGCTCAGGACCGTCGGCAGCGTGAACAGCATCGCCGATTTCGGTGATGTGATCGTCAGGAGGTCTGCCGATTCTGCCGGGATGATCAGAGTCTCCGATGTGGCCCGGGTCATTGACGGGTTTGACCGGGACTCCCCGCTCTCCCGGTTCAATGGGGATGCTTCGGTGAGCCTTCGTGTGACGAAGGTGCCACGAGGCAGCTCGGTATCAGTGGTCAGCGGGACACGTGAGATCGTCGAGAATGCCCGCTGGTCACTCCCTGTCGGTATGGAACTGACCCTCTTCAATGACTCCACGGTACAGATCGCCTCAAGCCTCTCGGTGCTGACCTCCAATGCCCTGATGGGTCTGGCCCTCCTGGTCGTGATCCTCTGGCTCTTCATCGGGTTCCGTAATGCCATGATGACGGCTCTGGGCATACCGGTGACCTTCGCACTGACCTTTCTGGTCCTCGATCTTCTGGGTGAGACCATCAATACCAACACGCTCTTTGGTCTGGTACTGGTCCTCGGGCTCATCGTAGACCATGCGATCGTCATCATCGAGAACTCCTACCGTCTCCAGCAGAATGGGCTGCTCAGAGCGGATGCCGCGATCCTCGGCACCGATCAGGTCGTGTGGCCGGTCATAGCCGCTACCGGGACCACCGTAGCGGCCTTCCTTCCCCTGATGATCATCCCCGGGACCATCGGCAAGTTCCTGAGGGTCATACCCCTCACTGTTTCGATCGCTCTGATCGTCAGTACCGGTGAGGCACTGTTCTTCCTTCCCAACCATTTTGCCGACTGGGGAAAAGAGAAGAAGATCTCAAACCGCAGGGAAGCTGGCTGGTGGTTCGCATCGTTCCAGAGACGCTACACAGTCGTACTGCGGGCTTTCTACAGGTTCAAGAAGATCGTGCTCCTGTTCTTCCTGGTGATCGCCATCGGCAGTTTCGCGCTGGTGGGCATGCTCGATCAGGATCTGTTCTCAGCTGAGGATTACAGCTACTTCTCCATCGATATCACCCTGCCGACCGGTACCCCGCTGACAGAGACCGACCGGGTCACTGCTGAGTTCGAACAGCAGCTGCTCGATCGTCTTGGAGACGGTGAGATCATATCGGTCAGTACCAGCATCGGGAACCTCACCGGAGATACCGGTGCGACGGTCAAGTCCAATGTGGCACAGATCGTCGTTGACCTCACCGAGCAGGATGAGGGCAGGCTCCGCGGGATCGATGAGATCATCGAGGATATCAAGAGGGATGTCTACTACATAGCGGGGCCTGAACAGGTCACCTTCAGGAAGGCACAGAACGGTCCCCCGACCGCTGATCCCTTGAGTTTCCGGGTCTTCGGTGATGACTATGACCAGATAGCTCAGGCCTCAAGGAGCATACAGGATACCCTCTCAGGCTATGAGGGACTGGTCAATATCGAGGATGATTACATCGCAGGCAGTCCTGAACTGCAGGTGCGTATGAACCCTGAGCGTGCCAGTGCCCTGGGTGTGAGCGTCTCAGCTCTGGGCGGCTATCTGAGAGCACGGTTCGAGGGTATCCCGGCAGGGACGTTCTTCCTGAACAATGAGGAGATCGACATCGTCCTGCAGTTCGATCGCTCACAGACGGTCCGGTTCCAGGACCTCTCTCAGGCGATGATACCGACCGATGACGGACGGATGATCCCATTCTCCAGTATCGCCGAAGTGGTACAGACCCAGTCGCTCGGAAGCATCAGGAGGCTCGACGGTAAGCGTGAGGTCACTGTGACCTCTGGAGCCCAGGAGGGGGTGGACCTGCCGCAGATCAATGAAGATGTCAGGGACCTCTGGGATACCGAGCTGCAGTTCCTCTACCCGGGAGTCGATTTCGCCGTGGGCGGGGAGTTCAGTGAGTTCCAGGATCTTCTGGTGGACATCCTGCGGATATTCCTCATCGGGGTGTTCCTGATCTATCTGATCCTCGGGGCTCAGTTCAACAGCTACAGTCAGCCGCTGCTGATCCTTCTCTCGGTACCGTTCGCCTTCGTCGGGATCATCCTCTACCTTGCGGTATCGGGTACTCCCTTCTCCACCACGGTGCTCTATGCCGGGGTCGCCCTTGCAGGTATCGCGGTCAATGATGCCATCGTGCTCATCAGTTTCATCAATGATAAACGCACAGAGGGTATGGCCGTATCGGCAGCGGTGATCGAGGCTGCTCATACCCGTATCCGTCCGATCCTGCTCACTTCACTCACCACCATCGTCGGACTCCTTCCTACCGCTATCGGTATCGGAGGCACTTCGGTGGTGTGGGGCCCGATGGCCAGTACCATCATCTTTGGTCTGATCTTCTCGACACTCACGGCACTGTTCATCATCCCGCTGCTCTATGGGCTGATCTATGATCGAACGGTGAGGAGGAAACGTACAGCATGAAACCAAACAGATCCCTATCGTACAGCCTGCGTATCGGCACAGTCGCTGCCGTGCTGATCTTCTCAGTTGCCACAGCCTCTGCGGAGATCCCGCTCCCCGGTCAGGGCTACCCTGATCTTGAGGGAAGCTCCACAGGAGCTGCTGATCTCACGATCGAACGATCGGTGAGTACCGATCGGGTAGCCTCATTCCTGCAGGAATGGCAGCCTTCAGGACCTGAAGTACTGTCTCTCGAGACTGCCGAGGCCACACTGCGTGATCAGATAGCACTCACGGTGAACAGCATCGCACAGCTGCAGTCGCTCGTTACCATCCAGCAGCTGCAGATCGATGATCTTCTGAGCAGGAAACGGCCCTCCTTCTCCTTCATCACCGATCCTGTGGGCAACCCGCTCTACAGTTTCAGCAGCGGGATGCAGAGTGACTTCACGGCCACCCCTCCTGCTTCGGAGCTCAAGAGCACTCACCGGTTCGGATTCGGCCTCGGTATGACCCAGGAGCTCCCGAGTGCCGGTTCACTCGAGGCATCAGTGAGTCAGAGCAGCAGTGCCACCCTCTCCGATGGGGATAGCAGCTGGGACTGGAGTCAGTCTCCCTCACTCTCGCTCTCCCTGTCTCAGCCGCTGTTCATCGCAGAGGATCTCATCGATACCTCCTATGGCGATCGGGTGCTGCAGCAGGCACGGCTGGAGCAGCAGGGGACGTTGAACTCCATCGCGACGGCAGTCGATGCGGTACTGCTGCAGGGGCTTGGGCTGCTGAACATCCGGCAATCACTGCTGGAAGGCAGGTTTCTGCTGATCGAACGGCTGAGTCTGCTGGAGAAAGAGTATCAGAAGCTGAAGATCGATTTTGATGAGGGGCTGGTGAGTACCCGGCAGATCGAACGGCAGGAGTTCCTCATCGAGCAGCTTACTCTGCAGAAGCGGGGGCTTGAGATCGAGAGTGCTTCGGTGGAAGCCTCGGTACGGGATCTCTGGGGTTCTGATGCACAGCGGATCCTTGATGCGGTCATCCTTCCTTCGTTGGACCGGTTCGCTTCGGTCAGCACCCTGGCGGGCTCTGGTCTCGAACAGGATGAGCAGCTCTTTGTCGATATGCTCTCCAATGATCCGGACTATACCGCCGCACAGAGGGCGTTCGCCCTTGCTGAACTCAACCGATCGCTCGGCAGTCCGGCAGATGCTCCGATCCTCGGGTTCTCACTGCAGGTAGCTCCCTCCTATGGCGATACTGCTGACCGGTCGTTCGGTGAATCCTTCACCGAGCTGTTCTCCGCACAGCCTGCAGTATCTTTCTCGGTGAGTCTCATCGCCACAGACCTGGCACGAAAGAGTGCGGCACTGACCGGGAGTCTGCTCGATGAGCAGCTGCTTCAGGCCGGCAGGGATGCAGGAGATGCTTCTGATAAGGTGGTAGAGCAGATACAGGAGCTCTCAAGGCGCATGGATGCTCACATGCTCGATCTGGCACTCGGACTCTCTGATTATGATCTGGCAGATGACGCTCTGCGTGAGGAGCTGATCAGGCAGCAGAGCGGTGAGACCACAGAGGACCTCATCGTACAGCGTATGCTCGAGCGGACAGAGAAGGCCTTTCATGTACTTGGGGTCCTGCGGGAGCTGGAGCTGCTGACGCTGGAGATCGATCTGCTCAGAGACCGTCTCTAGCGCAGCAGTTCAGCTATTCCTGGTCGTTCTCTTCACTCTCTTCTGATGCGTGGACATGGCCGTGTTCGAGCTCTTCAGCTGTGGCTTCACGGACATCGGTGATCTCCACGGAGAAGTCGAGGACCTGTCCTGCAAGCGGGTGGTTCCCATCGAGTACGATGGTCTCCTCTTTGATCTCGGCGATCGTGAAGACCTGAATGGAGCCATCGGGGTTCTGTGCCTGTACCGGCATGCCGATCTGAGGTTCCACCTCCTTGTCGAAGAGGTCACGGGATACTTCGCCGATCAGTGCGTCATTGAATACCCCGTAGCCTTCTTCAGGCTGAACGACCACAGAGATCTTATCGCCTGTGACCTTTCCTTCAAGGGCTTTCTCAAGGCCCGGGATGATGAGTCCCGCGCCGAATATGAACTGCAGTGGTTCTTTTCCCTCTGAGGTGTCCATTACCTGCCCCTGATCGTTCTTGAGGGTATAGTGCATGGTGACTGCACGGTCTTTTTCGATGTGCATAGTGTTCTCCTTGGAAACAGTGTTCAATCGATGCTGTATTGAACATGGAACACACACGCTCCTCTGATCAAAACCATCACTCTGGTATGCTGCAACATGGTATGGGGAGCATGGACCTGAACGATTGACTCTTCAACCTTATCAGGTATGTTCGATTATGAGAAGGGGAGGGCAAAAAGAAATAGGGAAGGTTTATCGAGTAATGCTGCACCGATCGGTGCAGCATACAGCGTTCGGAAGAGATCTGTGCAGTAGTATCCGGGTATGTGCTCATCCCCTTCCTCCCTGTCACATGCTATCTGATACAGAATATGGGTGGTATCACGATCACGTGATGAGATTCGCTGCAGCTCTTTTGATAATCCTAGACAATATGTTTGCCCTGCCGTATACTGGTATTCTAATATCAATACGACATCGGATGAACTGCTTCTCCGGCTGTCTTTGCATACGTCAGCCTGCAGCTGGTTCATTCTCACAGGATACAGAGACATGATAACAGCCGAGTCTTTACACCTGATCGCGTCTCAGGCCCCGATGGGAATCGCACTCTGTACTCCCGATGCCCGTTCAGGCAGACTCATCATCACCTTTTCCAACAGAACGTTATCGGAGATCACCGGGATAGCTGCAGCGGCGCTTGCAGGGATGGCCCTGACCGATCTCCTGCGTGCTCATCTGCAGTGTGCGGGATCCTGGGTCGATGCACTCGATGAGCAGACCTCGGAGTTCTCTGGTTCTGAAACAGTATCATGCACGGCTGCTGATAGAAGACAGTACCGGGTGAGTCTCTGTGAAGCTGCAGACCGACAGCTCGTCTGCTATCTCCTGCCGGAAACGGAGACCACAGACGTATGCAAGACCTGCTGTCGACCTGCTGCACTTCCTGAGATGCTCTCTCTGGCAGGTATCGGAGAGTCTACCGGTACAGCTGATGATCTGATCCTGCGCGACACGCTGCTCTATGCCATAACCGTCTCCAGCTATGATATGCTCTCAGCAGAGGATCCCTTTGCCGCTATCAACAGGTCCCTCTGTCTGATCGGGGAGGCAGCGGGTGTCGATCGAGTCTACCTGTTCTCCGTAGCATCGGGTCCCGATGGTACGATGGTCTCTGTAAGCCATCAGCTCGAGTGGTGTGCTCCGGGTCAGCTGCCGCAGATCGGTAATCCCCATCTGCAGCAGATCCCGGCCGAACGGATCGGTGAGTTCCTCAGACCGCTCTCCTCCGGTAGTCACTATGAGGCGGTAGTCGAGAGGATCAGTGATGATCCGGTGAGGCAGGACCTCCAGGCCCAGGATATCAAGTCGATCCTGGTACTGCCGCTTTTTGTCAGCGGGAAGTTCTACGGGTTCATCGGCTACGATGACTGCACCAGTGAACGCAGTTGGAGCAGTGGAGAGCGATCACTTCTGGAACTCTTCGCCGCATCGGCATCGAAGGCGATCGAGAGGAGCCTGCAGTTCAAAGAACTCCAGGAGAGCAGGGCACGGAATATGGCCTTCACCGAGGCGGTACCTGATCTTATGTTCATGTTCACCCCCGATGGTATCGTCGCAGATGTCCAGTCCAGTCAGGAGGAACTGCTCTACAGGCCTCCTTCGGAGTTCATCGGTCGACATGTCTCAGAGGTGCTGCCCGAACAGGTGGCAGATCTGACTGTTGAGAAGATCTCCCGGGCCCTTGAGAGCTCTCAGAACCAGATCTATGAGTACTCCCTGAGGATAGGAGATGAGCTGCGTCACTTCGAAGCACGCATGATCCCGTACCGTCAGGAGGCGGCCTTTGCGGTCACCCGTGATATCACCGAGAGTGTGAAGATGAAAGAGTCCCTGCAGCAGACGCAGGAGTCCATCATCGAACGGGAGAAGAACTATCGTACCTTCTTCGAGACCGTAGGTGATCCGATCGTGATCACTGACAACCACTCGAAGATCCTGTTTGCCAACCGGCAGACCTGTGAGCTGCTCGGTGTGGATCAAGATCTGCTCGTCGGCAGGGATGTCTCCGATCTCTACAGGAGGGATGCGAGATACAGGCAGGAGAAGTACTGCCTGCTTGAGCGCGCTGATGGAGTACAGGTCGCAGCCGAGCTCACCCAGTGGCACGGGATCTGGGATAATCGGGAGTGCCGGTATCATCTGTTCAACGATATCTCCACGGAGCTCGCAGCCCTGCAGAAGTTCGATGCCCTGTTCGAACAGAACCCGGCCCTGCTCATGCTCAGCACCTGCGGTGATCATCAGATCCTGGAAGTCAACAGTTCCTTCCTTGACACGCTCGGGTATGCACGCGATGAGGTGATCGGTATGCCGATCGAAGCGATCCAGCTCTATGATCAGCGATCAGGCAGCGGTGCTGGGGGTGGGGCACTGACGATCAGGACCCGCGGCGGCGAGTCCATCGAGGTGCTCAGCTTCGTGCAGACCGTGCAGACCTTCGGTGAGGAGTTCGACCTCACGGTCATGATCGATATCACGGGACAGAAGGCGGCTGAACGAAAGCTGCATCGGATGATCGACTTCGAACGAATCCTGGTCACGTGTTCTTCCCGCATGATCGACTCAGCAGAAGAGACCTTCAGTGAGACCCTCTATCAGGCCTTCAGTGAGATCGCCGGGTATCTCGATATCGATCGCATGAACCTGCTCTCCTATGATTCATCCAGTGATCAGTACCGGGTGCGTACTTCGTGGTGGAAGCCTCATGATCAGAGAGTCTTCCTCGAATTCTCCACCGAGCAGGTGCCCCACTGGATCCGCAGCCTCAGAGCCGGGGAAGCTGTCACAGTTGAGTGCCTCGATGATATACCTGAGAGGTGGGCTGCAGAACGGGCGGCCTTCGGACTGCTGGGAGTCGAGTCGCTGCTGGTGCTCCCCATCAGGATCGGCACCCACTTCCTGGGGCTGCTCAGCCTTGATACCATAGGTGAACACACGAGCTGGGATGAAGAATATATCAACCTGCTGCGGGTGCTGTGCAATACCATCGGGGCGGTGATGATCAGGAATCAGCAGCAGCACATACTCGAAGAGGCCCATGCAAAGGCCAGCAGGGCTGATGCTGCGGAGGTGGCGAACCAGGCAAAGCGGCAGTTCCTCGCCAACATGAGCCATGAGATCAGGACCCCGCTCAACGGTGTGATCGGGTTCACCCAGCTGCTCAGCGGTACAGAGCTTGATCTGACCCAGCGGCAGTATGTCGATTATGTCTTGAGTTCTGCTCGTTCTCTGATCGATATCGTCAGTGACGTGCTCGATTTCTCCAAGATCGAAGCCGGTAAGCTGGAACTCTCCTGTGTCCCGACAGATCTCTATGCTCTGCTCAGACAGACCGTGGAGATCACCCGCTTCAGCATCGAGGAGAAGAGACTCGAGTTCATCACATCGATCGATACCCGGCTGCCGAAGACGGTCATGGCAGATCCGCTGCGGCTGAGGCAGGTTCTGGTGAACTTCCTGAGCAATGCAGCCAAGTTCACCTTGCACGGAGAGGTGGAACTCTCTGCTCTCTGCAGGAGGGACGGGGAGAGGGAATCCATCGTATTCTCCGTCAGAGATACCGGTATCGGTATCTCTGCAGAACAGAAGGATCAGCTGTTCTCTGCATTCACCCAGGCTGATGCATCGATCAGCAGACAGTTCGGGGGGACGGGGCTGGGTCTGAACATATCGGCACGACTCGCCCAGATGATGGGCTCTTCCATACATCTGGAGAGCGTACCGGGAAGTGGTTCGAAGTTCTCGTTCACTCTGCCGGTCATCGAAGGATCAGAGCAGCGGCCCTGTAAGAGGCTCCACAGCAGTGTGAAGCGCATAGGGTTGGTATTCACCATAGGTACTGAGCTCCAGTATGTCACATCCCTTCTTTCCTACTGGGGCATCGAACCGACTCTCCTGTCCTGCGACCGGCGATCGACCACAGCGATCGATACTCTGGATCTGCTGCTTATCGACTGTGATCGGATGGTCTCTTCAGGAGATACTGCAGGCCTGTGCCGCAACGGTCTGTTCTCTGAGACGACGATCCCCTGTATACTCGCAGGTACCGGAGTGCAGTGCGATATCGTACAGCGGGAGTGCCGGATCGACAGTGAGCGGGTCATCTGCAGGATCGATAAACCGATCATGACTGACATGCTGCATGCGGCACTCTCAGCTGTGCCGACTCAGCCGGCTGCAGCTGGAGCGCAGCAGGGGCAGCTTCCCGAAGCAGTCCGCGCCGGCAGGCGCAGTACCATCGTGATCGCTGAGGATGTGCATATGAACCGGGTACTGCTTACCGCCATGATACAGAGGATCCTCGATGATGTCGAGATCCTGCAGGTATCAGATGGTGCCCAGTGTATCGCTCTGGTGAAAGATCATGCGGTGGATCTGATCCTGATGGATGTTCAGATGCCGGTCGTCGATGGGATCAGTGCAGCCCTGCACATCAGGAACACTGAGCTCGGGCAGGGGGTTCCCATCATCGCCGTATCAGCAGGAGCCTCGGCTCATGAGCGGCAGCAGTGCATGGACAGCGGGATGAATGAGTATGTGAGTAAGCCGGTCGACCCTGCAGAGATCAGAAGGATCCTCAGCAGGTATCTGCCTGTGACCGAGTGAGGTGCCTCAGCGGCCCTTCTCCAGCTCATACATCAGATTCAGGTACTGCTCTTCCACCTTCTCCCGTGCCCAGAGATTGTGTCTGAGGAATTTCAGACTCGATGCGATGCTCGGTTCATGGTAGAAACACCTCAGAGAGATCATATCGAACAGTTCATCCCACCCATAGTACTCGACCAGGACGGTCAGCACTGTCTTCAGGGTCTTCCCATGCAGAGGATTGTTCGGCTGCTCCTGTTTCTCGTTGATAGATCACTCCTTATAGTACGTCCTGTCATACCGTACTCTTGTATCACAAACGGGTCTTCCCTTCAAGCTGGGAGTCCTTCCTTCGGTGACGGCGGTCCCTCCTCCTGTATGAACATAATGCTACAAATTGTAACAAACTATTGAATAAATAACAGATTGTTATATACTTGTCCGATATGCTATAAATCGAAAAGAGGTGTTATATGGAATATGGATGGATCGCACTGCTGCCTCCCCTGATCGCTATCGTCCTGGCTATCTGGACAAAACAAGTCATCGTATCGCTGTTTCTCGGAGTCTGGATGGGCTCGACGGTCCTGACCGGCTGGAACCCCCTCACCGGACTGCTGGAGAGTTTTTCCACCCATCTGGTCGCCAACTCACTGGCTGACAGCTGGAACATGGGGATCATCGTGTTCTGCCTGGTCATCGGGGGCATGGTGGGAATCATCGGAAAGCTCGGGGGGACGAAGGCGATCGCCGAGAAGGTGGTCGCGAGGGCACAGGACGGGAAGATGACCCAGATCAGTGCCGCACTGCTCGGGGTCCTGATGTTCATCGATGATTATGCGAACTCCATGATCGTCGGCAACACCATGCGACCGCTGACAGACAGCAACCGCGTCTCACGTGAGAAACTGGCGTATATCTGCGATTCGACTGCAGCACCGGTCAGTTCCATGGTACCGGTCTCCACGTGGATCGCCATGGAACTCGGGCTCATCTCGGTGGGCCTCTCGAGTGTGAATATCGAGGCGAATGCCCTGATGGTCTTCTTTCAGTCGGTCCCCTTCAGATTCTATTCGCTCTTTGCCCTGGTGCTGGTCTTCACGCTGCTGTTCTCCGGTAAGGACTACGGTCCCATGCTGAAGGCGGAGATCAGAGCGAGGGCGACCGGTGATGTGTTCGAACCGGGCTCTGACCCCCTGATCTCCGAGGATGCATCGATCCTACCTGATGAGGGGACGAAAGGATCGATCTGGTATATGATCATCCCCATCGGACTCTTCATCCTGGTCACCATCTTCGGGCTCTACTATAACGGGCATGAAGCCGGTAAGAGCGTCATGGAGTCCTTCGGGGACGCCGATGCATCAGTCGTACTGACCTGGGCTGCCTTCCTCGGATCGATCACCGCGATCATCATCGGCTCGGTCACCCGGGAACTGCCGTTTGCCAAGGCCATGGATGCCTTTGTCGGGGGTATGAAGAGCATGCTCATCGCTGTGATCATCCTCGCTCTGGCCTTCTCGCTCAAGAGCGTCATCTCGGAACTCGGACTTGCTCAGTGGCTCGTCTCCATCTCAGAAGGGGTGCTCTCCGGGAAGATCCTTCCACTGCTGGTCTTCTTCACTGCCATGTTCGTCTCCTTCGCAACCGGTACCGCCTGGGGTACGAACTCCATCCTCATGCCGCTGGTCATCCCGATCGCCGCCGGGGTATCACAGTCGAACGGGGAACTCACTCCGCTGATCATCTCCACCATAGGTGCTGTCCTGACCGGTGCGGTCTTCGGTGACCACTGTTCCCCGATCTCAGATACGACGATCCTCTCATCCTCCGGTGCAGGATCCGATCATATCGCCCATGTCAGGACGCAGATACCCTATGCGATCACCGCCGCCCTCGTCGCAGCGGTGGTCGGGTTCATCCCGGCCGGGTTCGGACTCTCTCCCTGGATATCACTTGCAGTGGGAACAGTGATCCTGATCCTGCTCGTCAAGCGACTCGGGAAGAACCCCGATGCAGAACTCCTGCGCCTGTCTGCTCAATAATGATGGTGTAGATACAGTACGATACATGGGTGAATAATATATATGATCATTACTGTAAGGTAGTGATCATATATGCCCTGTGTATCACCATGTAATATTTTTTGACAACTGACCTCTTAAGGTGTTTAATAGATATATCTATTACCACAAATCAGGAGGGAATCAATGGATGCTGTACTCATTATGGTGTTAGCTTTTGCAGGCTATATCATAGCATACAGGCTGTACGGGCAGTTCGTCGGAAAGAAGATCTTCAAATTGACGATGAAGAACAAGACACCTGCTCAGGAATTCGAAGACGGGGTCGATTATGTACCGACGAAGAAGGGAATCATCTTCGGCCATCATTTCACATCCATCGCGGGGACCGGACCCATCGTGGGACCGGCTATCGGTGTGATCTGGGGGTGGCTGCCGGCCCTGATCTGGGTAGTCGTCGGATCGATCGTCATGGGAGCGGTCCATGACTTCTCAGCACTGGTCATGTCCCTGCGCAACCAGGGTAAATCGATCTCCGAGATAGCTGCACAGTACATCAGTAAAAGAATACGGTTCGCATTCTTTCTGATCGTCTTCATCGAGCTGTGGCTGTTTCTTGCCATCCTGGGAATGATCATCGCCGTGATCTTCAGCATGTACCCTGAAGCGGTATTCCCGGTGTGGATGGAAATTCCCATAGCTGTTCTGCTTGGCTGGGCTATCTATAAGAGACAGGTGGGGGTGACCGGAGTGACCGTACTGGCTGTGACAGCCATGTACATCACGGTGGTGCTCGGACACTTCCTGCCGATCAACATGCCGGCGATCGGAGCCATGCCAAATACCGGATCATGGACGATCATCCTGTTCATCTATGCCTTCGTCGCATCGACCCTGCCGGTCACGACTCTGCTGCAGCCGAGAGACTACATCAATGCCTGGCAGCTGCTGATCGCCATGGGGCTTCTGGTCCTCGGAGTGTTCGTATCAGCGTTCAACGGTCTTGAGATCGCAGCACCTGCCATCCAGGTCTCACCTGAAGGTGCACCTTCGATGTGGCCGTTCCTCTTCATCACCATCGCCTGCGGGGCGATCTCCGGTTTTCATGCGGTGGTAGCCTCGGGTACGACTGCGAAACAGGTGGCGAACGAAGATGATGCCATGTTCGTGGGATACGGATCCATGCTCATGGAAGGAGCTCTTGCCGTCCTGGTCATCGTGGCCACTGCAGCCGGGATAGGTCTGGCCGCTCGAGGAGAGGTCGGTGCCCTGACCGGTATCGCCAAGTGGTCTGAACACTATGCATCCTGGGGTGCCGCATCAGGACTTGCGGCAAAGGTCGGGGCCTTCGTGGAAGGTTCTGCCAATATGATCAGTTATCTCGGCATACCCAAGTTCCTCGGTCTGATCATCATGGGGGTGTTCGTGGCATCGTTTGCCGGGACCTCCCTTGATACGACGACCAGACTGCAGAGGTATGTCATCCAGGAACTGCTGGGAGCCAACAGAGTGGGGGCCTCAGAATCAAAGAACTTCTTCACCAACAAGTACGGAGCTACGATCCTTGCGCTGCTCACCGCAGGTCTGCTTGCCTTCTCCACCGGGGTGGACGGTAAGGGTGCACTGGCCCTCTGGCCACTGTTCGGAGCCAACAACCAGACCCTTGCAGCCCTTGCCCTGTTCACCGCATCGGTGTATCTGAAAGAGCACGGGGGAAAGAGTTATCTGGTGACCCTGCTGCCTGCTGTCTTCATGCTGTTCATGACCCTCTGGGCATTGATCGAAAATGAAGCTGGCTATGTAGCCGGAGGCAAAGTGCTTCTGGGAATGATCAACCTGGTGATCATCGTCATCGTCGTGTTCGTTGCCGTAGAGAGTATACGGGCCTTGAGCAGAAAAGAACTGAAGAGCGTCTCAGCTGAGGCGTGAGGACGAAGAACAGCCCGTACGGCCTGCATGCAGACCGTACGGGCATCACATCGAAGGAGGGGCAATGAAGTTCGAAGGGGCTGTACGGTCGATCAGGTGGTATGCTCTATCAGTCATCGGTATTTCGGTCGCAGCAGTGCTCTCGGTACTGGCTGTACATCACTTCTGGGGTGCTGATCCTGTCCCCTCTGATCCAGGAAGAGTCCTCTCCATGATATGCCTCATGGCTGCGGTGACCTTCTCTGTCGCACTTCCTGTGCTGCTGAGATCCCTGTTCTATGCCCGGGGGATGCGAAGCGGGGGATTACCGGTGAAGGACTTCATCCGTATGCAGAAGTTGAGCATCCTCTCTGTCTGCATCGGATCACTCTGTGCCGTGTATGCCTACTATAGGGTGATTTATGTAGTGCATCTATATATGAGCGTGCTGTCGGCACTGTACGGGATCTATACCATCCTTCCGGTGAGAACGAGCTATGAACGGGATCTCAAGAGCTTCGGGGTACATGATGATGAACTATCTTCTTAGGCTGCTGCAGTCATTCAGAGGGTTTCTGCAGGGGTTCGGGGAAGCTGCCATGCACAAGGCGACGGCCCAGATCGAGTATGAGGCGCGTGAGATGGAGCACTCCTTTGCCCTGATGCTCTTCGGCAATGCCGTGGGGCTTCCCTCTCCGCCGATCGCAGTCACGCTGGAGCTGCTGCCCCTGATGAGTGGGGATCTGGAGCTGATGCTCCTTCGGGCATCTCAGACGGGGAACGGGCTGAGTGAACTGGCCAGCATCATGGGGGAACCATAGATGGCGAATGTGCGGATCTTCATCGGAAAGGGAGGGGTGGGGAAATCGACCTGTGCCTCCCTCGAAGCCGTGAGGTCTCAGGCAGGCGGTATCGATACCCTGCTGGATTCCATGGACCCGGCACATAATCTTCATGACATCTTTCGCGTGCCGCTGAGTTCCCGGGGGACCCGCATCCTGCCGGGACTGACGATCAGGGAATCAGATAAACAGAAGATGATCAGAGCGTACCTGAAGAGCATCCGCACAGAGCTCAAAGGGATCTACCACTATCAGCAGGCACTGAACATCGACAGCTATTTCTCGATCCTCTCCCATGCCCCGGGGATGGAAGAGCATGCAGCGCTGCTGGTGCTGCAGCGCTGCTATGAGGATCACAGACATGAGCAGATCATCATCGATACCCCGCCGACCGCACTGACACTGAAGATGCTGGCCCTGCCGAAAGTCAATCTGGAATGGATCAGCCATCTGGTCGAGATGCGCAGACAGATCGTCAGCAAGAAGAACGGGGTGGCGAAGATACGCAAGGAGCAGATGGCGACACTCGAGGAGGATCCGGTCTATGCACGGTTGATGACCATGAGTGATCGCTATCGGTCGCTGATCGCCTCTCTTGAGGACAGCAGTACCACCGAGATCGATCTGGTGATGAATGAGGATGAACTGAGTCTTGCAGAGAGTCTGATGATCAGGCAGGAGCTGGAAGTGCTGGGGTTGTCGGTGCACAGAGTACTGCTCAATAAGGCCGGCAGGTCATCCCCCTATGTGCAGAGGATCCGAGCCGCTTTTCCTCACTCCTCGATCGAGGTGGTCAGCCGGCATCCCGGCGAACTGACAGGAATGGATCAGCTGCAGCAGCATGTTCAGAAGACAGCGATCGTTCTGTGATACAGGACCCGGGACTGCTGAGTATCGATGTGCCCAGCAGTCCCGGCCTTGCAGGTCGTGTGTTATCGCATCTTCTTCACAAGGACTTCAGCAGCCTTGATCAGCGGGTATCCTGCAGGTGATCCGGTCAGCAGCGGCTGGGTGCCGATCTGCATCGTCAGCAGGGACTTCACTGTGACCCTGTTCTGAATCAGGAACCCTATGGCATTCGTCAGTTCTCCCGCACTCAATCCACC
>JAIPFY010000024.1 GCA_021736385.1 Spirochaetia bacterium
GATATCACGGAACGGAAGATGAACGAGGCGATACAGCAGCGGGCGGTCCGTCTGGAATCACTCGGACAGCTCGCCGGAGGTATCGCCCATGATTTCAACAACCTGCTCGGTGGACTCTATGGCTATATCGAACTCGCCCAGCTGAACAGCGGCGATGGACCGGCAGTGGAAGAGTATCTGAACCATGCACTTCGGTCGTTCACTCGTACACGCGACCTCACCGAGCAGCTGCTTACCTTCTCGAAGGGGGGAGCTCCCAAACGCAGGACCGGACGGATCGAACCTCTTGTCCGTGAGAGTGCCGCCTTCGCCCTTTCAGGGTCAGCTGTCAGCTGCAGCTACGAGTTCGATGAGCCCATCTGGCTTGTCGATTTCGATGCGAATCAGATCAGCCAGGTGATCGACAACCTGGTGATCAATGCCCAGCAGGCAATGCCCTCCGGCGGGGAGATCATCATCACCGTGAAGAACCGAAGGATCAGTTCTGGTGAGATCGAAGAGCTCTCCCGGGGAGAGTACGTGCAGATCGATGTGGCAGATACCGGTGTCGGTATGGACAGGAGTCTGCTTGCCCATATCTTCGATCCCTATTTCACTACCAAGAGCAGGGGAAACGGGCTTGGACTCGCGACGAGCTATTCCATCATCGCCCGACATGAGGGGGTGATCCTTGTCAGCTCAGAAGTGGCACAGGGCAGTACCTTCACCCTGCTGCTGCCCCGGTCCAGGAGTGCTGAAGCACAACCGGTGCCGGAACCTCAGCAGCACGCTGGAGGCGGGGTGATCCTGGTGATGGATGATGAGAAGGCTATCCGTGATATAACCTCTGCCATGCTCAACGTCATGGGGTATGAGGCAGAAGGAGCCTGCAGTGGTGAAGAGGCTCTTGAGCTGCTCTCTCCAGAGAGAGCGCAGCCCGTGACAGCTGTGATCTGTGATCTGACTGTTCCCGGTCATATGGGAGGCAGGGAGCTGGTGGGAAGGATCAGGACGTTCCTGCCCGATCTCCCGGTCTTCGCTTCCAGCGGGTACTCGGAGGATCCGATCATGGCACGGCCCCAGGAGTATGCGTTCACTGCAAGTATCGCCAAGCCCTATCGCATGAAGGATCTTGGTGAACTGCTGCAGAAGTATCTCTCTGAATGACCTGCTCTCAGGTGCTGACGGCAAGCGGGATATGGATCGTCACCCTGGTACCGTTTCCCGGTTCGCTGAACACCTCTATCGATCCCCCGTTCTGCTGAATGATCCCATAGATGGAAGAGAGGCCCATACCTGCTCCGAGGTGCTCTTCCTTGGTGGAGTAGAAGGGTTCGAAGATATGATCTGTCAGTTCCCGGTCCATCCCCCTGCCGTCATCGGAGATCTGCAGCTGGGCATAGTACCCGGTCTTCAGGAGCCCGGTCGTACGGCAGATTTGGATCGCCTCCAGCGCGATGATCACCGTGCCGTTCCCATCTATCGCTTCGCCTGCATTGACGATCAGACACTTGAGTACATGATCGATCTGATACGGGTCCATGTGAATGGCAGTGAAATGGCTGTATTGGATGAACTGGATCGCTATGCGCTCACCGTTCAGCCCGCTGAGCAGGGGCAGGCTGTTCTGGATGTGCGTGTTCAGGTCGATGACCTGCGGAGAGGAGTCCTGCTCTCTGGCGAATCCGAGCAGCTGATGGGTGAGGGCGGCTGAGAGCTGAGCTGAATGTGCGACTTCTCTGAGGTATTCGATGCAGGTGGTATCGGCAGGATCGATTTGATCCTCGATCAGCAGTGTGTACCCGAGGATCGCCTGAAGATAGTTGTTGAAGTCATGTGCTATGCCTCCGGCAAGCCTTCCTACCGATTCAAGGCGACTCCTCTGGTGCAGCCGCTCTTCAAGGACCTGCTGCTGCTGTTCATAGAGTTTGGTCTCTGTGATATCCTGCAGGTACCCGATGCACAGATCCCTGGTGATGTGCATGAATTCCCACTGTCCCCATCGAAGTTCACCCTTCTTCAGCCGGTACTGCATATCCCAGACCGCATGACCGGTATGCTGCAGCTGCATGAGCCGCTCCTGAGCGCAGTCATACTGCTCTTTCGGGATGATGTATCGGAGGTGATGGTCCTGGAGCTCTCTCTTCGCATAGCCAGTCATGCTGCCTGCTTTACTGTTGATGTCCTGAATGACACCCTTCTCATCGATGATGAACACACCCGAAGGGGTGTTCTCCAGCAGTTCCTGATACCGCTGTTCACTCTCTCCGAGCGCATGCTGTGCTGCATGCAGCTGTCTGGTAACCCGTCGTTTCTCTCCGTAGGTGATGATGAACACGCCGGCGGTCACGATCGCAGCGATGAGGATGCTCGCTGCGATGATCAGTGCAGATCGCTGGTGCCAATGCGTGAGTACTTCTTGCTGATCGATCTTCACGCTCAGCTGCCAGGGAGTCCCGTCTATCGGGGTCTGTGCGATAAGCACGGGTACAGCATCCTCGTCGATGCCGGTCATGAACACCGTATCGCCCATGGCACCGTCCGACTCGCGGGTAATGTACCTGTAGAGTGCTGAATCAGTCTCAGGTGTGATCTGCAGGGGCTGGTCACCCTCTGTACCGGTTCTGATCCGCTGGTCCCTGCCGGTGATCAGGGTCTCAGGAGTCTGCCCGTACGATGTCGGCCAGTAGTCGAAGAGCATCAGGAGATCCTCATCGGCAACAGCCTCCAGAAGTACCGCCCCGAGCGGCTCATCGAGTTCCGAGACGATCGGACAGATCAGTATCGCATGGGTCAGAGGACATCTGGTACAGGATCGAATCAGGACTCGAGGACTGTTCGATTCGAAGGCTGTGCGGAGTTCTTGTGGGTCTAGCTGGAAAGAGGGGGCATCCGGCATGGATCCAGTCAGAGGGATCCCGTCTGTCCCGGTGAGCCGGGCTGATCGTAAGTGGTAGATCTGCAGGTACTCCTGCAGACGACTCTCCAGAGCCTGTCGGTCCTGCGGGCTGCCGGTCTCGAACCAGGTGGAAGCAGAATGTGTGAAGAGCCGGTCGCGCATGATGAGCTGACCCAGTGATATGTGGGCGGAGAACCAGCGTTCGAGCGACTGTGCCTTGACCAGAGACAGCAGAGACAGCTGTGAGGTCAGTTCATGCGTGAAGGCTTGCGATTCCCGGATGTAGATATATGCAGTTGATAAGCCAAGGATCATGAAAAGCAGCAGGATGATATAGCAGGAACGCGTCAGCTTGTTCCATGTGTTTCTTCTCATAAGATACCCTCAAGTATAGTATGAGATAGAGTGGGGAGCAATAGGTCTTGACGTATAAAGATACAAGACGTATATTACAGGCAATGAATAAGACATTGGAAATACCCATTACTGAACGGTGGTTCAGATTCTGGGGACTGAGTCACATACGACGTCTATTCCTTCTGCTTGCAGCTGTTGCCTTCGTGGCGGTGCTCGGTACCCGTATTCCTGCTGTGCTGATGTACTCATCGGCCGGTCTCTCCCTGTCCCTTGGCGGTACGGCGCTCGTTCTGCTGCTGCTCGGTATACACGTTCACTACATCATGGTCCGGTCGAACGCCTCTTCGCTGAACCGGCTGAGGCCTTCGAAGTCAGAGTATCTCTCTCTGGTCTACGATATCCTCTATCATGAGGAGTTCATGAGGCTCAAAGAGTTCTTTCACCATAACGGGCATATCTACGACCATGTGGTCCGTGTCTCCTATCTCTCCTACAGTGTCTCGAAGGTCTTCAGTCTCGACTACAGCGCAGCTGCCCGTGGAGGTCTGCTGCATGACTTCTTCCTCTATGACTGGCGGGAGCGGAAGGCGCAGGACCTCTCACGATGGGCCCACGGCAGGGAACATCCGCAGATCGCCTATGCGAATGCCTCACGCTGCTTCTCCGTGAATGCTCGTGAGAAGGATATCATCGTCAAGCACATGTTCCCCAAGACCCGCTCATTCCCCCGGTTCACCGAGAGCTACATCGTATCGGCAAGTGACAAGGTCGCTGCGATCGGTGAGTTCTGTCAGCGTCAGAAAGCTCTTCAGCCATGATCCCTCTCAGGTAGCATCAGATCTTCGCAGCGACTCCTCCACTGCCAGCTCATGGGGCATGATCCTCTTGATCGGCCGGAAGTAGGTGCGGGGTGAGTGGTCATAGAGATCTGATACCTTGGTCATATAGATGCAGGCATACCGTTCTACCTGATCAGCATACCTGCTCTCCTCTGATCCTGCCCGCAGGACCTCTCCCCAGTAGGGGTTGAAGAAGGTGAGATACTCCCCGAGCAGGGTCGAGATCTCATTGTTGATCTTGTCGATCTTCCGGTAGAGCTGATCCATCGATCCCTGAGTCCGAGCGGTATGTTCATACCGCTCGATATCCCTGCGGTTGATCTCCATCTCCAGCACATTCTTCTCGTTCATCAGGCTGTTGATCCGCTGCTGCATGTCATAGGAGTCCCGTATGCCTTCCATCTCGCGTTCGAGGTCGGCAAGGACCAGTGCGGTCCTCCAGTTGCAGTTCTTCTTGATCGATACGACATCACCGTAGATGTGGTCGCCGAGGTAGAGGATCTCATTCCCCTGCAGCCCGAGATCCTGCTGCAGTCGGGTGGAACAGCCCCCCTGATAGATCCCGGGGGTGATGGGACCTTCATGGTTGCGCATCAGTCCGGTCTCGGGGTCCACCCGGAGGAATCTTCCTTTGCGTTCGAAGAACCTCGGTTTGTCTGCAAGGGTGATGACGATATCGAAGAGTTCCTGCCAGCTGGAGTGGTGCTTCAGGTAGGGGTCGATGGCATAGTCGAGCAATTTTCTGGTATAGGCATAGTCTGAGTTGGTGATGATCATCAGCTTCTTGTGGTAGTCCTTGTACCGCTCAAGCAGCATGGCGACAGCTGGGTCTTTCTTGACATAGGTACCGAAGTCCTTCTGCAGGAGGTCTTTGAGCGTGCCGTCCTGATGGAGCTGATCCATGGCCGTCCCGATGGTCCTGAGTATCTCCGAGTAGACCGGCAGCCTGAGCCCCTCCTTCTTCAGCTGTACCAGCTGTGAGAAGAGCACTCCTGTGGAGATGGCGAAGGAGGTGTCAAGACTTTGGAAGTTGGGGTCTTTGAGATCAATGGCCATATTCTGGTAGATCTCGTTCTGTTTCCTGAAGGGTACCGGGTCCAGGCCGAAGTAGGAGAGTTTCACCTTGCTGTACCGGCTGAGCTGCAGCATGTATCCGTTTCTCAGATCTATGACCAGCCCGACGATGGCCCGGTCGAAATCGAACTGAAGCTTCTGTATGCTCTTCGGATACCCGAAGGCTTCGATCAGACGTCTCTTGGCAAGATCATAGACCAGATTCTCGAACGGTCTGGTATGGTAGCCTACGAGGGTATAGTCCATGTCAAAACCGATCATGGAGATCTTCTTGAGATTGAGTGTCCTGTTGACGAATACCGGCATGCTGTGCTCCTTGAGTACCTCATATATGTATCTATACGATACTGCGGTTGACGGTGTTAATCAAGCGTTCTTCATCGACTCACGCCGGGCTCAGCTGAGAACGCCCGGATGTTGGTTGAGAATTCTTAATTTGTCCTGCACTTCCTTATATGATACACTTTCCCTACAGTAAAAGGGTGGCATGAACCATCTGGAGGTACTATGCGCAACAAGACACGTGTCGATCGTCTGAGGACTATCGTCCAGACCGGTTTCTTCATCATCGTGGCGATCATCGTCATCGCTCACTCCCTCGAGGAGTCGGGGATCATCATCCCTTTTGTCTCGGGAGCTTCGCTGCATGCCATCTGTCCCTTCGGCGGTATCGTGAGTCTCTATGAACTGATCACTGCCGGCAGCTTCATCCCGAAGATCCATGCATCGGCACTGGTCCTTGCGGTCCTGGTATTCGTGCTGACCCTGCTCTTCGGACCGGTCTTCTGCGGTTGGGTATGCCCCTTCGGGACATTCCAGCAGTGGCTCGCACCGCTGGGCAGCCGACTGTTCAAGAAGCGATATGGGAAGATCCTGCCGAAGCAGGCCGATACGCTGCTTCGATTCGTGCGGTACGGCGTACTGATCTGGCTCGTCTATATGACAGCCAGGAGTGCACAGCTGGTGTTTGCCGATTATGATCCCTACTATGCCCTGTTCAATTTCTGGACCGGCGAGGTCGCGGTCACCGGGTTTATCGCCCTCGGGGTGGTCATCCTGCTCTCTCTGATCGTTGAGCGGCCGTTCTGCCGCTATGCATGTCCCTACGGTGCTCTGCTGGGTCTCTTCAATCTCATCAGGATCTTCCCGCTCAAGCGGGCAGAGGCTACCTGCATAGACTGCAAGGCCTGTGACAGAGCCTGTCCCATGGGGATCGAGGTCTCGACAGCACAGACCGTTCGTGATCATCAGTGCATCTCCTGTCTGCGATGCACCTCTGAGGCTGCCTGTCCGGTACCCCGGACCGTTGAGCTGGGAAGGACGGTCGGCAGCGATCCCGGGACAGCACGAGTCGTCCGTGCACGAGTCGTTGCGAGTATCGTCCTGGTGGTGATGCTCGGGGGGATCCTCGGAGCCATGGCTATCGGGGTGTGGACTACCGAGAGCACGAAGGTGCCGAGAATGATCACTGAAGGTGAACTGGCCGGGGTGTTCGACCCTGCTGACATCAGGGGGTCCTATACCTTCGGGGATATCGAAGAGCACTTCGCTGTTCCTGCGGAGGTGATCGCCCGTGCATACGGCTTCGATCCGGCAGCTGCTGCCGGTATCCAGGCGAAGCTGGTGGGGGAGACCTTCGATCCTCTGCTCGAGGGTACCCCCTATGATATCGGGACGGACAGTATCAGGTGGTTCGTCTCCCTCTATCTCGGGTATCCCTACCTCTACGAAGAGGATACGGCATTGCCGGTGATGGCAGTGGAACTGCTGAAGCAGGAGGGTCGTATCAGTGAGCAGGTATATGACCAGATCCGAAGTGAGAGGGCTGCCGACGTCTCTGCTTCAGGCAGCATGCCGGTGAGCGAAGAACCTCCGGCTGCGGTTCCCGGTGACAGCAGCGAAACTGCACAGTTCTCGTCCCTGACGCTCGTGGGCAAGACCACCTTCGCGCAGCTGATCGAACAGGGGGTGAGTGCCGATCAGATCGAGCAGGCCCTGGGCTTTGCGATCCCTTCAGAGCGTGCGGTGATCAGGGATATCTGTGAAGAGGCAGGTCTGGAGTTCTCTGTCTTCAAGACGGCGCTTCAGGACGTGATGGAGGGGCAGTAGGAGCTCTGCACATTGAGCTTTTACACCTTTGATGATACAGTCCTCTACGGAAGCTCTGGTACACAGCGGCATTCCGGGAGGACTGTTTTGATCATAGATGAATTCGAATACCACATCAAAGCCATCGCATTCGATCTGGATGGCACCCTGCTTGACAGCGACAGGGCCCTCACTCCTGCAGTGATCAAAGCCATAGCTCTACTCAAGGCTCGCGGGATCGTCCCGATCATCGCGACTGGAAGGAGTTTCCGTGCCATGGCCCCCTATCAGAAGCAGCTGCAGATCACCGCTCCGGTGATCTGCTACAACGGGGCTGTCGTGTATCACGGCGGGAGCGGAGAGATCATGCACTCCGTGCTCCTTGATGATGAGATCACCAGAGAGATCATCAGGATCGGCAGGGCAAGCAACCTGCATCTGCACGGATTCCGTGATGAGCAGCTGCTCTTCGAAGAAGATGATGCACA
Source organism: Spirochaetia bacterium (assembly GCA_021736385.1). Classification (GTDB taxonomy): domain Bacteria; phylum Spirochaetota; class Spirochaetia; order CAKZLE01; family CAKZLE01; genus JAIPFY01. The sequence goes on from JAIPFY010000024.1 coordinate 7,725, forward strand.
GATCGCCGATTACCAGGCTCGTGTCGGCTTCTCAGGGACCCGTGTCGACTTTGACACGCTCGAACCACTGCGCATGACCAAGATGATGTACATAGCTGAGGATCCCTCCCGTATCGAGCAGGCAGCGGCCATGCTCGAGGAGAGCTTCGGGGATCGGCTGCATCACTGTTTCTCCCTGCCGACCTTCTATGAGATGATCGATGGCTCGGCAAGCAAGGAACATGCCCTGCTGCGGGTCCTTACCGATCTGGGCATCTCCCCTGACCACACCATGGCCTTCGGAGACGGCGGGAATGATAGTGCGATGCTTGAGGCTGTGAGGATCGGTATAGCGATGGAGAATGCCGGTGATGAGGTGAAGCTGCGGTCGACCTTCTGCGCTCCGGGTAACGATGAGGACGGGGTAGCCCGTTTCCTCGATGAGTTCTTCCATCTCGGGATCTTTCCCGAGGATGAGCTCCTGTAGCCGTCGCATGGCACCTTCGATACCCGGTGCCTCAGCTGCACCTGTCGTTTCTTCTGTACTTTCCCCCCGTTGAGCAGCATCTTATATACACGTAGCGGTCAGGATCTCCTGACCTGAGTACGGTGAAGAGCCATACCCTCCTGAAGGGTATGGCCATAGGAGTAGCATATGGCAACTGAAAAGTTCATCAGCAATGTAAGATGGGAAGGAGAAGGGCTTCGGGTACAGGCCGTATCAAGGGATTTCCCCGTGTATATCGATGAACCCCCGCAGCTCGGCGGGAAGGATACCGCCATGACCCCGATGGAGATGCTCCTTGCATCGCTGGGAAGCTGTGTGGCGATCACGGCATTGTCCCTGGCCCCGAAACTGCAGATCACCATCGATGATCTTTCGGTAGAGGTCGTCGGACAGATGGATACTGACGGTTTCAAAGGGATCGATCCCTCTGTCAGAAAGGGCTTCGAGCAGATCACCGTGCAGCTGCATATCGTATCGAAAGCCTCCGATGAACTCAAAGAGAAGCTGGCGGCTCTGGTCGAACGTACCTGCCCGGTCACCGATACCCTCAAACACGGGGTGAAGGTGGAGGCGGTCCTACAGGACTGACAGTTCGATCACGGCGAAGGTCACGAGGATGCTCGAGAGGATCGGGATGATCATACCGCCTCTGATGTAGGTGATCAGCGCTGAGATCCCGATGCCGGCAAGTCCTGCCAGTACCGAAGGCTGAAAATCGATCAGGACCCCGGGGAATATGAGAGCTCCGAGTGCAGCCACGGGCATCAGCCGGAGAAACCGGACCAGAGCCGGAGGCAGGCTGTCAAGACCCTTCAGCAGGAACGGGATGAGCCGGGGCATGAAGGTCACAGCGGCAGAGAGCAGGATGAATGGGATCAGATCACGGCTCATACGGACTCCTCCTCTTCCCTGCCGGTCGTCAGGATCGTACCGATCCCTGCTGCGATGGTCATCGACAGCGCGAAAGCCCAGCCGGTGGAGATCTGAAAGATCAGTACCGCCGCTGAGTTGATCCCTGCCGCGATGAGTGCGATGATCAGATACTTCGGTACCCGTCTGCACTCCTTCACCAGAAGCGAGGTGAACATGGCATAGAGGGTGATCCCGATGCTGTGCTGCAGCGGACCGGGAAGGACAGACCCGACCAGGAAGCCCGTGACGGTACCGCTTACCCAGCCTGCCCAGGAGACCACCTCTATCCCGATCATGAAGCGTGTCGAGACCGATCCCTGCTGAGCAGAGGCTACGGCAAAGACCTCATCGGTGTTCCCGAATGCCAGCATCCCTCTGATCAGCGGGCTGCGCTCTTCGATCCTCGGTGCTAGGGATGCGCTCATGAGCAGGTACCGTAGATTCACCAGCAAGACCCCGATGACCACCTCATAGAGCAGCGCACCGGATTCGATGAGATTCACGGCAAAGAACTGGCTTGCCCCGGCAAAGTTCGTCACCGAGAACAGCAGCGCATCCCCGAAGAGCAGCCCCGCATCTCTGGCTACCAAGCCGAAAGCCACTGCTGCCGGGAAGTAGCCGATACAGATGGGGGATCCTGAACGGATACCCCTCAGCAGATCGTGTTCATGTCCGACTGATCTCATGTATACACCTCGTTAGTGGAGAAGATAGCCAACTGTGCGGGAGTGTGTCAATCCTGCTGCCCGGATCTTCTTCGTACCAGGATCAGCGTCAGGAACGTCCCGAGCAGCACCACCACGGTGGATTGGAGCGGACTGGCCTGCTGTTCGAAGAAGAGGGAAGGGGTCTCGAGTACCGAACCCTCATAGTTGACCAGCAGCAGGGTGTAGAGGTTGTTGACCAGATGGATGACGATGGGGATCTCATAACTGCCTGCCTGAAGGGCAAGTGCCATCATGCAGGAGCCGAAGACCGCATAGTAGATGAAGATGAACGGATCACCGCCGTAGTGGAGGATCTCAGGGTTGAGCAGATGTACTGAGAGGAACAGCAGCCCCGAGAGGATGATAGTGATCGTCCTGCCCAGGCCTCTGGCCTGAGCCCACCGACCGAGATAGGTGCGGAACAGGAGTTCTTCTGCAGTGGTCTGCACGGGGGTGATCAGCAGGATCAGCGGAAGGGCGCTCAGCCAGCTGCTGAGGTCATCCCGGTAGACCAGAGAGTTCGGGGAGATGATGACTGTGACCAGATGGGAAGCTGCGAAGAGGGTGACCCACAGCAGTGCGATCATCAGGGACCTTCTGGGCCGGAGTCGGTCTGCAGTGACGATGAAGGAGCGCAGATCAGTCAGGAGGATATATCTCAGGGTGAGGAGGATCCCGAACAGCAGCGCGACCTGGGGGAGGTTCATCAGAATGAAGCTGCGGTACAGGTACTCCCGGGGTATGATCGCTGCAGCGCTGCGGGTGAGCAGAGCGCCGAGGATGATCCATGAGAAGAGTATGGTAAGGATCCCTTTTGCAAAGGCTGAGTCGTTCGTGTCCATGGGAGATAGTATGCTGGTTCTCTCCATCTCTGTCCAGAGAGCCTGTGCGATGATCGGTACTGATGTTCGACTCCCATCTGCTGCAGAGGGAGTGCATACCGTGAGCTATGGAAGTGAAGGAAAAACCTGATACTTCTTATTGAGATTATGGTATGAACAGGGTATACTTAATCCATGCAGCAAATTGAGAAGCGTCTTGTACGCATACTGAAACTACAGATCGAACGAAATCTTACTCAGCAACCCGATCAGGTACTGGATCTCTGCGAAGAACTGCTTCGTTTTGCCGTTGAGACCGATGATGCCCTGCTCTACGGGGAGGCTGTACTCTATCGGGGTAAGGCCTATCTTGCCATGAAGAAGATCGATATCGCAGGGACGAATTTCGAGGAGGCCCTCGGCCTGTTCAAGGAACTCGGTGATCATGCGAGAGTCTCGCTTTCGCTCAATGCTCTGGGGGCTGTCAGTCAGCTGAAAGCTGACCGTCCTGCCGCGATCAGGTACTACCACGCTGCCCTGCAGGCTGCCAAGCAGGCAGACAGCGGGATCTACCTCTATAAACCGCTGGTGAACCTCGCCCAGATCTTCTTTGCCAATCATACCTACTCAAAAGCCCTGATGTATGCCAGAGAGGCGATCGCGACCTCCCGACAGTGGGAGATCGATGAACCGAAGAGCAGACTCTACCACATGGCGGCCAAGCTGTATGATGAGACAGGAGATCAGGAGAAAGCCCGGGGATTCTGTATCGAATCGATCAGGTATGCCGAGCAGGAGGGGTCAGACAGTCTGTATGCCTCCTCCAGTATGACGCTGGCTCTGCTGGAAGTGAAGATACGTAACTATGCCCAGGCTGAGACCCTGCTCAGGGCTCTGCTGCAGTATACACAGAAGCATAAGCTGAAGAATATCGAATCGCTGTGTGCCATCGAACTGGTGAAACTCTGGTTCAGACGCGGCAACCATGCACCGGCATTCACGGTGCTGATCGATCAGGTGAACAAGATCCGCAAGGAACCGCAGATCTATTCACCGCAGAGTTATCAGGTGTTCAAGCTCATCGGTGATTACTGCAGGTTCGTGAAGCAGGACCTTGATGCTGCCAATCGATATTACCGCCTCTATCTTACGATGACAAAGGGCGTATGGAAACGATATTTGACCGCCTGATCCTCACGCTCGATGATCCACGGCATTGTACAGTGTTCCCCTCTGAAGTAGCCGCACGCGGTTGGATCGAGCACATGCTCGATCCAGAGATGCAGCAGCGCTTCAAGGCGATTCGTGAAGACCGCATGATCTCCTGGGATCATGCCAAAGCGCTGCTCTTTCCCCGGAAGGACCTGCGCGTCCCGGTCAACAAGATCCACCGTACGATCTTCGCACAGATCATCTGTGCTGAGAATGCTGGACAGCCCTTCTTCCACTACATCATACCGCGTGACTATGCAGCGAACTCATCCTCCTTCATACAGACCATCATCGGGTTGTGTCCGGTACTCGAAGAGGTCTTCCGTGCCGCAGAGGCGCAAGAGAGCCTGTACTTCCTTGCTCAGGACCTGCAGCTGCTGATGACCCGGTACAGGCAGTTCCTCGATACCCATGAGCTGTTCGAACCCGCCTATGAGTCAGAACGTCTTGATCAGCAGGAGCTCCTGAGATCTGGGAAGACGTTCACCCTCTGCTTCCCTCATCTCCTGCAGGAGTATGAGAGTCTGAAGCCCCAGCTCGAACAGGTCCCTTCGATCACCACCATCTCTCCTGAACCACTGTCGGAGATCCCTCAGCTGCTGGTCTATCAGAACAGCACGATAGAGATCTCGCAGGCCTGCGCATGCATCGAACAGCTGCTTGATGCTGGGGTACGGGCCGAGCAGGTCGTGATCACTCTCGCTGATTATACCGGCATGTATGGCGATCTTTCCCATCAGGGAAGACTTCGGGGACTGCCGCTTCGGTTCAAGAGCGGGAGGCCCCTGACCGATTACCCCGTATCAGGGCTCTTTCGCGATATCCAGGGGGTAGTCTCCCAGCAGTTCTCGCTCTCATCCATGAAGCGGCTGCTGCTCAACAGAAGCTATCCCTGGAAGGATCGCGCTACAGCTCAGCGGCTCATCAAGGCCGGGGTCGCCGCCTCCTGTCTGAAGAACTACACCGATGCACGGGGGCGTGAGGTCGATGTCTGGAAGCAGCGTCTCTCACGGCAGCAGGACCCTGAACTCTATCCCTACTACCAGAAGCTCAAGAAGAGCTGCAGGGCTCTTGTCTCTGCTGCCGGGGCACAGCAGCTGTGGAACAGTCTGCATATCTTTCAGCACAGCATGCTCGAGCCCTATACCGATGGCCACAGCAACGAGGCAAGTGCCGTATTCTCCTACTGCATCGATCAGCTCCAGCAGTTCGTCGATGTAGCCCGGAGAGTCCCGCTGCCTGAAGGGTTCCCCGTCTACGGGACCTATCTCAGCCTGCTCGAATCCGTCTGGTACGTCCCTCAGCAGCCTGACAGCGGTATCTCTGTCTATCCGTATGGGGTATCGGCCGGTATACAGCCTGCATACCATCTGCTCATAGGTCTCGATCAGGCTCACACGACGGTCATAGATGATCCCTACACCATGTTCTCAGAGCAGCAGCGTGAGCTCATGGAGTTCCTCCCCCATGATATGAGTGCCCATATGCTCTCAGTCTATCTGGGGTCGGGCTCACAGGTGCGGTGCTCCTGCAGCAGGAAGACCCGAAGCGGTCAGCAGCTGCCGGCACACCTCTTTGTCGAGCATGAGCAGGTGCTCGAGCAGTCCGATGAGCTCTCTGGCTCTGACCCCTACCAGCTCGAAGCACAGTACTGGTCTGCTGAAGTCTCTCCGGCAGTCTTTCCTCGGCGGCTCTATGCGCTGCAGCATACCGGGTTCTTCCATGCAGAGACCTCCCTGTTCCAAGCCAAGAGGCTGGATCTGAGCAGGTCCGGTACCCTGCCTCCAGATTTCGTCAGCAGGTTTGCCCGGCAGATCAGCAGCGGTGATGGTCCCCTGATAATCTCTCCGACCTCTCTGGATCGGTTTCTCTCCTGCCCGTTCGCATGGTTCATACGCTACGGGCTGAAGGTGGAAGAGGAGTCCTATGAGGTAGAGTTCACTGATGCCAGGTCAGAGGGAGTCATGATGCACCGCTGTTATGAGCGGTTCTTCTCGTGGATCATCGAACATGCAGAGGGGAAGTTCTCCTCTAAGCATCTGGTTCAGTATCACAAAGAGCTCGAGAGGATCATGCATGAGGAGCTCGAGCGCTACAGCAGGCGCTTCGATGCCCCGGCACAGGTCGCGTTCCACGGGGTGGAGCACTATGTGTCAGAACATCTTTTCGACCTGCTCGTTCAGGAGTCGTTGCTGCTTGACCGATGGAAGGTCAGGAGTCTCGAGCAGAAGATCGTCCGAGAGGAGCCCGGCAAACCCTATATCCTGGAAGGTCGTATCGACCGGGTCTGTGTTCAGGAACCTGGCCGCAATGTTGCGATCATCGACTACAAGAAGCAGAACCGTATCAAGGTCTCCAGCTTCGGGCCTGATGCAGAACATCCTGACTCCTACCAGCTCCCGCTCTATGCCTATCTGATCGAACAGGAAGACCCCGGTGCTGCCGAAGTCTCCATGGCGCTCTACTTCGATGTGACCAAAGGTCGGTATGTGCAGATGTACCCGTATGAGAAGGGCTCTCTGGTGATCGACCGGGACCGGTTCGAGGAACTGATCGATCAGATGCTCATGGCGGTCGACAGCATGGCTGATGATGTACTGCACGCGGCTGTGCATATTCCCGCAGGTGCTGCAGCCGGATGCATCAGATGTCCCTTTCGCGATATCTGCAGGGGAAGGTTCAGTATACGATGAGTACCAGTATGCATACGACGATGGATGAGATCCTTGCAGAGAGACACCTCGATGAGCTGCAGCGGGCTGCGGTCTACACCGACAGCAACACCGTCGTCTCTGCAGGCGCGGGCTCAGGCAAGACCACGGTCCTCTCCTACCGCTATCTGCGGCTGATCCTTGAGGGCAGAGCCCGGGTACCGCAGATCCTGACGCTGACCTTCACCAGGAAGGCAGCAGCAGAGATGCTTGAGCGTATCGGGTCCATGATGCTCGCTCACCGGGAGCACCCGCTGGTCGCCCGTGAGATCGAGTCGCTCGAGCATGCGGAGATTGCGACTCTAGACAGTTTCTGTGCGAAGATCGTCAGGAGTGACTGCCGACGATACGGTTTCTCCCCTGATTTCAAGCAGGATGAGGACCTGGCCCGGGACCTTGCTTCCAGTGCAGCGCTCTCGTTCCTCCATACCCATATGCACCATCATGCGGTACGGCATCTGATCGCTGTCCACTCCTTTGGAGCGCTCTATGAGAAGATCCTGACTCCTCTTGCTGTCTATCATATGTGTCCTTCCCGTATCATCGACTTCCCGGAGGCCTGCTCTGAGCAGCTCGTGCAGATGGGAGAGGCCCTGCAGGCATCAGCGGGCATGCTTGAATCCTATGGGGCGGCGATCACGGCGATGGATCCCCGTACGGCCTCCTTCAGGAATGCAGCTGCGTTCATGACGGCACTGCAGGATCAGGTGCTCAGTGAGATCGCATCGGGGAATATGATCGGAGCCTATGAACAGATAGATCAGCTGCCGCCGATGCCCAGGAATGTGGGAAGGGCGACAGCTGATGACCTGATCGAACTGAAAGAGCACATCACCGGGATCAAGGAGATCTGGGCCGAGTTCCTTCTTGCCCTCTACCATCTTGCGCATGAAGAGATCCTTCGTGATGTGTACGGGCTGCTCGGTGAATTCCAGCAGCAGTTCCTCACCGTGAAGCGGGCTGCCGGGGTGCTTACCTTCTCGGATGTGGCAACGATGGCTGTCGATATCCTCATCGAGAATCGTGAACTCAGAAGCTACTACAAGCAGCAGTTCTCCCATATCATGATCGATGAGTTCCAGGATAATAATGATCTCCAGCGTCAGCTGCTCTATCTGCTCTCAGAGAAGCAGGAGCTGCTGCTGTACCGTGTTCCCGAAGCTCATGAGCTCTCTGAGGGGAAGCTCTTCTTCGTGGGTGATGAGAAACAGTCCATCTACCGCTTTCGCGGAGCCGATGTACGGGTCTTCAAAGCGTTGTCCTCAGAACTCGCCCTCTGCGGCGGTCGATCGCTGTCCCTGGTGACGAACTACCGCAGTGAGCCAGGTCTGATCGAGACGTTCAACCGCATCTTCCCCCATGTCATGGAGGGGCTCGGTGCACCCTATGAGGCAGTGTTCGAAGCGCTCGGGACCCGGGCTGCGAATGCGGGGGTCCGTCCCCGGCTGCAGCTGTTCATCAAGCCCAAAGAGCCATCTTCGAGATCCTCCGATGATGAGGTCCCTGAGGATGATCCCTCAGCGATGATCGCCGAGGAGCTGCAATCGAAGGATCAGCCGGTGCATGACAGTGAGGCCGAGGCCTGGTATGTCGCCCGGTATATCCACCAGTGCGTAGCGAACCGGTCGCTGAAGATCCATGACGCGGAGCTTGGGGTGGTTCGACCTGCAGAGTATCATGATTTTGCGATCCTGATGCAGTCACTCTCGAATCAGATGCGTTTCGAGCGTGCCTTGCGAGCTCTCGGTGTACCGTTCTCAGCCCAGACGGTCCGGGCGCTCTTTCTCGAGGCTCCCATCAATGATATCTATCAGCTGCTGCAGCTGCTGCTCTATCCTCACGACCGTCATGCCTTTGCAGCTCTGCTGCGCTCCCCCTTCGTGGAGCTCGACGATGATCTCGTCTTCACCCTGCTCAAGGTCCTGCATGCCGAGCCCGGGTACGGTGCGTTCGACCCGCAGCTGGAACAGTGGTTCTTCCAGGATGAGGACTCTGATCGTATCAGGCAGGCACATGCCCGGTATATGCATGCAGCCGGGATCTACAGTGAGCTGCTTGAACGTGCTCAGGTGCGTTCGATCTCTGAGCTCATCGAATACCTCTGGTTCGAGTGCGGCTACCGGTACAGTATCCTCAGGCATCCGCAGCATCACCGGTATCTTGAGTACTATGACTACATGAGAGAGTTCGCGTTGATGTCAGAGGCCAGAGGCGACACACTGGCAGAATTCCTGGATGCGGTACGCCGCAGGCTGGGAAGCAGTGAACGGGTGCAGGATCTTGAACTGATGAAAGAGCATCGTGAAGGGGTGCAGCTGATGACGATCCACAAGTCCAAGGGGCTGGAGTTCCCCGTGGTCATCGTGGCGAATGCAGGGAACAAGGGACGCAGTCATCAAGAACCGGAGATCTACCTCTCAGAAGGGTTCTCTGCTCCGGTCCTGAGCATCCTGCCGAGGATCCCCATCGGCGGATCGAAGAGTGCTTCGAACTTCTTCTGCTTCACTGAGCGGGAGCATATGGCACTGCAGCAGTCAGCAGAGCTCAAACGGCTGCTCTACGTAGCAGTGACCCGGGCAGAGTCCCATCTGATCATCTCAGGATGTCACAGCAAGCCTGGTAAGCAGCGAGTTGTGGGTGAGTATAAGAGCCTGATGGAACTGGCCCTGATGGGCTCCGGGATGGATCTGGATGATCCTCTCCAGGCTCTTGATTCTCTGCAGCTCCCGATCTCTACCTCTCATATCCTGGTCGAAGCTCATCGTATCAGCGATTTCACCGAGAACGAACTGATGAAGATGCATCATGCGAAGGCTTCGGTGTATCATCGGGAGAAGACAGCCGGTCTCTATGACAGCTGTGAGCAGATCTCCTATCCGCAGCAGCTCCGTTCGGTCGGGGTCACCACCCATATCGAGGGGCTGATACCTGAGATCGTGCAACCCGGGTCGGTCACCCGGCTGCCGGCCATTGCCTCGGATGTGTTTCTCACCGGTGATGCGATACCCGGGTTCGGTACCTACTGCCATGCACTCATCGAGCATGAGATCAAGCACCTGCCGCATCCCCCGGAACTCACCCGGGCCCTGCGACTGCTCGATGCCGATCAGCAGCAGATCGTCGCAGAAGATGCACTGATGCTCACCGGGCAGGTGATGAACAGCCGGTTCTTCCAGGCTATCGGACAGCGTGAAGGGATCGTGATCGAATCTGAGGTGCCGTTCATGATGAGAAAGGATGAGCTGCTGCTGCGGGGGATCATAGATCTGATCGTAGAGACTGCTGAGGCTGTCTATATCATAGATTTCAAGACTGATGCGACGATCCATCCCGAAAACCATCAGGCGCAGCTCGATCTCTACATGGAGGCGATGGGTGACTGTACCGGGAAGGCCGTCCATGGTATGATATGGTATCTACGGGATAAGGAGCAGCAGGGATGGCAGTTATAGAGATTCGTGAATACACTCAGCGGTTCATGGCTGATGAAGCCAGAGGACTGCTGGAAGAGGCCGGGATCGACTGCATGGTCTCAGGCGATGACGGGGGTGGTACCTACCCTCAGGTACAGTTCACCAGCGGCTATCGTGTGCTCATACAGGAAGAGGATGTCCAGAAGGCAGAAGAGGTCCTCAGCGTACTCGGTCCCTATACCCCGCCCGAGGGGATGGGGCTGTTCAGGGAGTGACCTGCAGCAGCTGCTCCACAGCGGCTGCGATCTGCTCGAGAGACTGTTCGATCACACATGCGGGCATCGCGAAGTTCATCCGTACGAACCCCTCTGCGCTGCTGCCGAACCAGAGTCCGTCATGCAGGGCGACCTGCGCCTGATCCCCGAAGAACTCACCGAGGCTCGAAGCCTCCGGGAGCTTGCGTAGCAGCGCCGTGCAGTCGATGAATGCGATGAAGCTCGCCTGCGGACGCACCAGCTGGAGCATCGGAAGCCGTTCTTTCAGAAACCCTTCTATGATATCGAGATTCCTCTGCAGATACACCAGCAGCTCATCAAGCCAGGGGCCTCCGTGCTGGTAGGCAGCCTCTGCTGCGGTCATGGCAAGGACCCCGGGGGTGGCGATCGAGAGCTTTTTGAGCAGATCCCTGTAGGCTGCTCTGAGCTCCGGGTCCGGTATGACGGTGAATGAGATATGTTCCCCTGCGATGTTGAAGGTCTTTGAGGGGGCCATGCAGGTCACCGGGGCTCGTGCGCCCTCGTGTGCGAGCGATGCGAAGGGCGTATGGGTGACAGCAGGGTAGGTGAGGTCTGCATGGATCTCATCAGATATGATCAGCACGTCGTGACGATCACACAGCTGCTGTACCCGGGCGAGCTCATCCACGGTCCAGACCCGGCCTGCCGGATTGTGGGGACTGCAGAAGATCATCAGACGGTTCTCATCTCTGGCAAGCTGTGCTTCGAGCTCTATGAGATCGAGGGTATAGGTGCCCGACTCCCGATCGTAGAGCATACGGTTCTCCACGAGCTTCCGCCCATGTGCGGTGATGATGCTGCCGAACGGGCGATAGGTCGGACTCTGGACGATGATCCCCTCACCTGGTTCGGTGGTGAGCGTGATAAGCAGTGAGAGGGTAGTGATCATCCCCGGTGAGCAGATGATCTGGCGATCGGGTATCTCCCAGCCGTGGCGCTGTGCAGCCCACTGTGAGAATGCCGTGATGCTCTTCTCCACTGCCTGGGCAGAGGGGTACCCGAAGATCCCGTGCGCGACCCGGTCGGTCAGGGCGCTGATGACCTGCGGCGGGGAGAGGAAGTCCATATCGGCGACCCACATGGGGATGACATCGCTGCGTCCGACCAGTGACTGCAGCACAGAGCTGTCCCACTTGACTGATTCAGTGGTCCTGCGGTCGATGACCCGGTCAAAATCATAGCTGCCCATAGTCTCAGTCCCTCCAGTAGGCTTGTGCGATCTCGGCGGCTGTCAGGGCGTTGTGCTGCACCAGTGCGATATTGGCTGCGAGGCTGTCCCCTGAAGTGAGCTCCTTCACCCGGTCGAGCAGGAACGGGGTCACCCGTTTCCCCTCGATGTGGGCATCAGCGGCATCTGCGAGGGCCTGTTCGATCGCCGCGTCGATCACCTGCTTGTCCATGGCAAAGGCCTCGGGGATCGGATTGGTGATCATGACCCCACCGTGCAGGCCGTTATCCCACTTGGCATGGAGGATCGCAGCAGCTTCCTGAGGAGTGTCGATACGGTAGTCGACCTGCAGACCGCTCGTGCGGGTATAGAAGGCCGGCAGTTCGTCGGTCCGGTAGCCGAGGACCGGCACGCCCATCGTCTCGAGGTACTCCATGGTGAGGGTCAGATCGAGGATCGATTTCGACCCGGCTGAGATCACCGCGACGTCGGTGCGTGCAAGTTCCTGCAGGTCTGCCGAGATGTCGAAACTCTGCTGGGCACCGCGGTGCACCCCGCCGACCCCGCCGGTGGCGAAGATCCTGATCCCCGCCATATCAGCGCAGATCATGGTGGTCGCGACGGTCGTGGCCGCATGGAGCTTCTGAGCGAAGACGGCCGGCAGATCCCTTCTGCTTGCCTTCACGATATCCTTGCTCGTGCCGAGGAACTCCAGCTGCTGGTCTGAGATCCCGACATGGATCTTCCCGTCAAGGATCGCGATGGTAGCAGGTACTGCCCCTGCCTCTCTGATGGTATCTTCCAACAGGCGTGCGGTCTCTATGTTCTGCGGATACGGCATGCCGTGTGATACGATGGTCGTCTCGAGCGCCACGACCGGTCGTCCTTCACTGACAGCCTGTGCTATCTCGTCTGTGATGATCAGAATGGGAGTATTCATAGCTGGTACCTCCTGAGAGCGATTCATACAGTTAGCAGTATACAAAAAAACGGCAGGAATTCATACCTGCCGTTCATGATATTCTGCATGACTGCCGCTAGGTGCTCAGCAGTCCTTCGTCAGAGGCGAACTCTTCCTGTCTGATCTCATGGAACTTCTTGACCAGGGTATCGACGGTGAGTCTGCGTTTCTCCTCTCCCGAGACATCGAGGATGATCTCTCCCTTGTCCATCATGAGCAGCCGGTTGCCGTAGTCGATCGCATGCTTCATGTTGTGGGTGATCATCATGGCGGTGAGGTTGTAGTCGGTGATGAATCGCTGGGTCATCTCGAGGACCATCTGTGCGTTTCGCGGATCGAGTGCAGCAGTGTGTTCATCAAGCAGCAGCAGGTCCGGTCGGGACAGGACGGTCATCAGAAGGGTCAGCGCCTGACGCTGTCCGCCTGAGAGCAGACCGACATTGTCTTTGAGGCGGTCTTCCAGGCCCATCGCCAGCGGCCTGAGTTCTTCACTGAAGGCTTTGCGGCTGGCGCTGTTGAGGGTCATCTTGAGTCCCTTGAAGCCCTTCGAGCTGCAGATGACCATATTGTCTTCCAGCGACATGTTCGCAGCGGTCCCGAGGGTAGGGTCCTGAAAGATCCTGCCGATGTACTTGGACCGTTTGAACTCCGGTACGCGTGTCATCTCGAGGTCATGGATCCGCAGTGAGCCGCCGCTTGGGAAGAGCGAACCTGAGATCAGGTTGAACAGGGTGGTCTTCCCTGCCCCGTTACTCCCTACGATGGTGATGAAGTCACCTGAATTGACGGTAAGGGAGACATCGTTGATGGCAAGATTCTCATTGACAGTCGCAGGGTGAAAGACTTTTGAGATGTGTTCGAGTTTGATCATCTTCTCTCTTTCCTCCTCTGTCCTGCAGCATCCTGACTGCGTGCTATGACCAGTGACACGATGACGAGCACACTGGTGATGAGTTTCAGGTCACTCGGGGTCATGTGGATGTAGTAGCCGTAGTAGCGTCCGAAGAACATGAGTCCCTTGTAGAGGATCGCTCCGAGTACGACACGCAGGGTGATCACGAAGATCTTGTTCGATCGAAGCAGGAACTCACCGAGCATGACTGCGGCCAGACCCTCTACGATCATACCCTGCCCGAGTTTGGCATCGGCGAACCCCTGGTACTGACCAAGGATCGCGCCGGAAAGGGCGACCAGTCCGTTGGAGAGGGACAGTCCTATGACCTTCATGGTCTCAGGATTGACCCCGTTGGTCTTGATCATCTGCTCATTGTTTCCCAGTGCTCCCATCGTGATCCCCAGATCCGTTCTGAAGAAGATATCGATGAGGATCTTTATGATCCCGACGAACAGGAGCATGAAGATCAGTAGTGTGTACTCTCTCGGGAGGGATCCACCGAAGCCGATGACTTTGGTGATCATGGTGTCAACACGCAGCAGTGCGATGTTGGCTCTTCCCCCGAGGATACGGATGTTGATCGAGTACAGCATGGTCATGACAAGTATTCCCGAGAGCAGGTTGGGAAGCTTGAGTTTGTTATGGATGGTGGCTGTGGCAGCACCTGCTACAGCCCCGCCGATGAAGGCGAGGACTGTGGCAGCGAAGATGCCAAGGCCGTTGATGATGCATATTGCCGCGATCGCGGCACCGGTGGCGAAGGAGCCGTCAACGGTCAGGTCCGGGAAATCCAGGATCCTGAAGCTGATGAAGACTCCCAGGGCCAGCAGCGCGAAGATCAGGCCATCGACAAGTATTCCTTCAATCATATACGTGTTATCTCTTGACTCCGTTCTCTATGATCACTGTCGCTCCGTCGATGATGTCGGCAGGTACGGTGATCCCGAGTCTCTTGGCGATGTCAAGGTTGATCCACAGCTCGATATCGGTGGGTTTGGTCATGAAGACCGTCCCGATGTCCGCAGGGTCAGCTCCATTGATGATATCCTGGATCAGGTATCCGGTAGCTCGTCCCATCTTGTAGTAATCGAATCCCCATGCGACAAGCACATCAATACCGACGGCTGCAGAAGAGGTGGGGTCTGCGGTAAGGACCGGTATATCGTTCAGATCAGCGATCTCCACGAGTGAAGGCATGGCTGAGACGACCGTGTTATCGGTCGAGACGTAGATACCGTCCACTTTGTTGACGATAGCCTGAGTCGCCTGACGCACCTCGGAGGTGTTCGTCACTGCTGAGGGGATGAACTCGATTCCCAGTTTCTCACATGCTGCCTTCGTCATATCGGCAAGCAGTACGGCATTGGCTTCACCGCTGGTATAGATGTGTCCCAGTCGAGTGACTCCTGCGATGTCTTTGAGCATCTTGACCTGTGCCTCTACCGGGGTCATGTCGGAGACACCGGTCACGTTCCCGAGGCCTTTATCGAATGATTCGACCAGTCCTGCTGCCACAGGGTCTGTGACTGCTGCATAGATGACCGGTACATCGGTGATCAGATTGGCAAGAGCCTGTGCGGTAGGGGTCGCGATCCCTACGGCAAAGTCCACCTTGTCTGCTTTGAACTTCTGTGCGATCGATGCTGCAGTGGGGATATCGCCATTGGCATTCTGCATATCGAAGGTAGCTTCGATGCCTTCTTCTTCGAATACGTCCATGACACCCTGTTCGACGGCATCAAGAGCCGGGTGCTGAATGATCTTGGAGAAGCCGATAGCAATCGGGGCGACTTCTTCAACAGTAACCTCAGGGGCTGCTGCTTCAGTGACTGGTTCAGCTTCTACTTTCGGTTCTTCTTCCTTTGCGCATCCTGTGAATGCGATCCCTACCACTAGAACGGCTGTGAGCAGCAGCAGTGTATATGGGACGATGCTCTTGGTTCCTTTTTTCATGCGTGTGTATCCCTCCTAGGTACTTTGCATCAATATACGGCACAAGGAGTGTTTTGTCCACACTGTATACAGTTTTGTGCATAAAAAGAGTATATAAATACAGGGAGGAGGGGACAGCGGGCTCATGAGGTGCTTACGCGCTGCTCAGAGCACTTGGAGATCTTTGATCACCTGTACGACACGATCGGTATCTTCTTGCGAGACATCAAGATGGGTGACCATCCTGATCGTATGCCATCCGGTGGAGAAACAGAGGACCCCCTGCTTCTCCAGCAGTGCCACCACCTGTTCAGATGGGACCTCCGGGGTGTCGAAGAAGATGATGTTCGTCTCGGTCAGCTCAGGGTCGATCGAAGCCCAGGAGCACTGCGAAAGAGCCTGTGCGATCTGCTGTGCATGGGCATGGTCCTCTGCAAGTCGTTCTACGTGGTGTTCGAGAGCGTAGATGCCTGCCGCTGCGAGGATACCGATCTGTCTCATGCCTCCGCCGAGCATCTTCCTGACCTTCAGTGCCTGATCGATGAAGGATCTGCTGCCGCAGAGCATGCTTCCCGCAGGTGCCCCGAGGCCTTTGGAGAGACAGAAGCTGAGACTGTCCGCATAGCGGCAGATGTCGCTGATCTGCTGCTGTTGTGCGACTGCAGCGTTGAACAGCCGAGCTCCGTCCATATGGATCTTCAATTGGTGTTCATCGGCGCATGCTCTGATCTCTCTGAGGGTCTCGATCGGGTAGCAGGCCCCGTCTTTGGTGTTCTCCAGTTCTATGAGAGTCGCCCGTGAGACGGTATAATCATCAGGATGCAGATGTGCCTCGATGGTTCTTCGATCGAGGATGCCCCTGCTGCCATCGAGTCCCACCGGCATCACGCCTGCTATCGCTGCAGGGGATCCCACCTCATGGAGCATGATATGACTCTCTCTGTGCGTCAGGACCTCGTTCCCCCGTCCTCCCTCGATGTAGAGTGAGATGAGGTTCCCCATCGAACCTGAGCTGACGAACAGGGAAGCATCTTTCCCGGTGATCCGGGCGGTCATCTCTTCGAGCCGGTTGATCGTCGGGTCCTCCCGGTAGACATCATCTCCGACTTCAGCTGCGGCCATCGCCGCTCGCATGGCCGGTACCGGTCGGGTGGTCGTATCGCTTCTCAGGTCTATGGTTCTCATGGCAGGGCTCCTTGTATGTATGTCAGGTGGTTCTGATCGATGCCAGCAGATCGAAGAATCCGGGGCACGTGATATCGACGGCGTCGGTGCCCTCTATGGTCACAGGTCCTCTGCATCCGAGGGCTGCGATCGCACAGGCCATGATCACCCGGTGATCCCCGTGTCCATCCACCGTCCCGCCGGCGAGGCCTCCGGTACCGTGAATGATCAGTCCGTCTTCGGTCTCTTCGATGTCGGCTCCGAGTCTTGTGAGTTCGCTGCACATCACCGCTATGCGGTCGGTCTCCTTGATACGTGCCTGCGGCACGTTCTCAAGACGGACCATGCCGACGGTGAAGCAGCTTGCCGCCGCGAGTACCGGCAGCGTGTCCGGGATGGGGTTGAGGTCCAGGGCGAGCTCGCCGGTGAGGCCTCCTTCAGGACCGATGACGGTGAGTGAATCCCCCTCCCAGTTGATCTCACAGCCCATGAGCTGCAGAGCATGTATGATGTCCTTGTCTCCCTGGGTATCCTGCGGGTCCAGGCCGGTGAGTGTCAGGGTACTCCCGGTGATCGCTGCGGCGCAGAGGAAGAAGGAGGCTGAAGAGAAGTCGCCGGAGATGGTCTTGTCGAAGGCGCTGTAGGTCTGCCTGCCTGTGACGGTGAACACATCATCATCACCTGCGGTGCAGGTGATGTGCTCTTCTGCGAGCCAGGCGAGGGTCATCTCCACATAGGGCCGTTCATTGAGCAGCGGTACGGTGATCACCGTATCCTGCAGGGCCAGAGGAGCTGCAAGGAGCAGGCTCGAGAGGTACTGACTCGTAGGACATGCGATGGTCGTCCTGCCGCCGGTGAGCGGGCCTCTGATCATGAACGGCGGGCATCCGGGAGCCAGAGCAGGCTCAAGCCCGAGCTCTTCGGGGATCTCGAAGGTGACCTGTGCACCGAGGTCCTGCAGACTCGCTGCCAGCGGACCTGCCGGTCGGTTCCTGATCTGGTGGTCCCCGGTGAGGATCACATCCCTGCCCAGTGATGCTGCGATACCGGCACCGAGGTAGAGGGTGGTCCCTGAATTCCCGGTGTCGATGATCAGCGGCTCCTGCTGCGGGGAGCCCGCAGGGGAGATGCCCCGCACCTCCCAGAGGTGTTCGCCTTCGGTGACCACCGCACCCATGGCTCTGCATGCTCTCAGGCACGAGAGGGTGTCTTCTGATCTGAGCGGATTTTTGATATAACTTGTACCATCAGCGAGAGATGCTATGATCAGCGCCCTGATGGTCTGTGACTTGGATGACGGGACTGACAGCGTCCCGCTCACCCTGCCGGGATTGATTGTCTTGTTCATAGTGTGGTAGGATACTGGACAACTATGAGATTAGCAATAACCAGTATGCACAAAAGTTTATATTTATGCATAAATTATACTTTTAATTCTATGCATCTGACTTGACTAAGGCTATCCATAGGGGTATAACTAGTACCAAACTACATATATACAGAGGTATAATATGACAATGTGTACGGAGATGATCTTCCGCACCTGTCGCCCCTCTTCTGAAAGGTCGACGATGTGGTTTCAAAGATCGAAAGAACAGAACCAGAAGAATCACGCCCTCACAGCCGGTGCCATGTTCCTGCTGCTCCTAATCCTGCCTGTCATGATCATTACCCTTCTACCATCTGCAATCATTCCCGTGATTGTACTACCATCTGTCATTCTCGTCATTATCAGACTCATCAACCTAGTACTCATCAGCCTATAGTACCGGCTTGAGCCCGAGATTATATAAGGGCCCGGGGTAGTGTCATATGCACACAGTACCATCGGGATTCATATATGTCAGGCGGCAGGCGTAGTACCTGAACCGTCTGTATGCTGCATACACTATTTTTTTCGAAGGAGTTGCCGATGGATCGCTACATACTATCAGTTCTGGTGAACAACCACTCTGGAGTGCTCAGTCGTATTGCCGGACTCTTCAGCAGAAGAGGGTACAATATCGACAGCCTGTCAGTAGGAGAGACCAAAGACCCCGATGTGTCCCGTATGACGATCGTCCTTCGAGGTGATCATGCTGTACTCGAGCAGATCACCAAACAGCTGGCAAAGCTCATTGATGTCCTGCACATCAAGGAGCTCAAGCCGTCAGAATCAGTATCACGGGAACTGGTGCTGATCAAGGTCGGTGCAGAACGTGCGCAGCGCGCCGAAGTGGTCCAGATCGCCGATATCTACAAGGCGAAGATCATGGATGTCGATACTGCGACCATAACTATGGAAATTACTGGGGACCAGGATAAACTATCCGCCTTTCTCCGATTGGTAGAACCCTATGGAATAAAGGAGATCGTACGGACGGGCCTTTCGGCTATCGGACGTACCGATGAGACCATCAGTGATGATATGAATAAGAAGGAGTGTTAACACATGGCAACAGGAAAGATGTTTTATGAATCAGATGCGAATCTCGGGCTGCTCGAAGGAAAGACCGTAGCGATCATCGGGTACGGAAGTCAGGGACATGCTCATGCATTGAACCTGCATGAATCGGGAGTCGATGTGATCGTCGGTCTCTATGAGGGAAGCAAGTCATGGGCAAAGGCCGAAGAGGCAGGATTGAAGGTGGCAGTCGCTGCTGATGCGGTAAAAGCTGCCGATGTGGTGATGATCCTGATCAATGATGAGTGGCAGGCACAGCTGTATACCGAAAGTGTCGGACCGAACCTCAAGAAGGGTGCATACCTTGCCTTCGCCCACGGGTTCAACATCCACTTCGGACAGATCAAACCCTCTGCTGATGTGAACGTGATCATGATCGCACCGAAGGGACCGGGACATACGGTACGAAGCCAGTACCAGGAAGGCCGTGGAGTCCCCTGTCTGATCGCAGTCCATCAGGACCCCTCCGGAGATGCAGAGCAGATCGCACTGGCCTATGCTGCTGGGATCGGCGGTGCCAGAGCTGGAGTCTTCGAGACCTCCTTCAAGGAAGAGACCGAGACCGACCTCTTCGGTGAACAGGCTGTACTGTGCGGCGGAGTCACCGAGCTGATCAAAGCCGGGTTCGATACCCTGGTAGAGGGCGGTTACAGCCCCACCATGGCATACTTCGAATGCTGCCATGAGATGAAGCTCATCGTCGACCTCATCAATGAAGGCGGACTTGAGTACATGAGATACTCGATCAGCGATACGGCTGAGTACGGTGACTACATGACCGGACGCAGGATCATCACTGATGAGACCCGCAAAGAGATGAAGAACGTCCTCACAGAGATCCAGGAAGGTGTGTTCGCACGAAACTGGATCATGGAGAACAAGGTCGGAAGACCGAACTTCAATGCCCGCAAGAGGATCGAAGCAGAACATCCCATCGAAGTGATTGGGAAGAAGCTGCGTTCACTGATGAGCTGGCTGAAGAAATAGCACGAAGGACCGCAGCAGGCTCACCGGCAGCATCGGCTGCCGGTGAGTGATGGAATCGATTGAGGAGAGAGACAGATATGGCAGAGCGAGTGATACTATTTGATACCACGTTACGGGACGGAGAACAGGCACCGGGCTACAGCATGAACCTCGATGAGAAAGTACGACTGGCGAAACAGCTTGAAGCCCTGCAGGTTGACGTGATCGAAGCAGGCTTCGCTATCGCCTCCGATGGGGACTTCAAGGCCATCGAAGCGGTTGCCTCTGCAGTCAAGGAGTGCACGGTCGCCAGTCTCTCACGAGCTCTGCAGAAAGATATCGACGCCTCCTGGAGTGCGCTCAGAACGGCCGCACGACCGAGGATCCACACCTTCATCGCGACCTCTCCCATACACATGCAGTATAAGCTCAAGATGGACAGTGCGGATGTCCTCGATCAGGCTGTCCGCATGGTCACCTATGCCAGGAACCTCTGCGGTGATGTCGAGTTCTCAGCAGAGGATGCATCGCGCAGCGACTGGGAATTCCTCTACCGCATCTGTGAAGCGGTCATCGATGCGGGAGCATCGACGGTGAACATACCCGACACCGTCGGGTATACCACCCCTGATGAGTATGCCGCCCTGATCCGGGGCATCAGGGAACATGTACCGAACATCGACAAAGCGGTCATCTCCGTACACTGCCACAATGATCTGGGTCTGGCGGTGGCGAACACCCTTGCAGCGGCAAAAGCCGGGGCTACCCAGCTCGAATGTACGGTCAACGGTATCGGGGAGCGGGCAGGGAATGCCGCAGTGGAAGAACTAGCCATGGTCCTCAATACCCGAAAGGACTATTACCAGCTTGAATGCGGGATCAAGACCTCTGAGATCTACCGGACCAGCAGGCTGCTCTCGAGCATCACCGGAGTCGCCGTACAGCCCAACAAGGCCATCGTCGGAGCCAATGCCTTCGCCCATGAATCAGGGATCCATCAGCACGGGATCCTTGCCCATACCCAGACCTATGAGATCATGACCCCTGCATCCATCGGACTGCATACCAATACCATGGTCCTCGGCAAGCACTCCGGACGGCATGCCTTCGTCGATCATGTGAAGGCCCTCGGGTATGACACCGAGGATAAGAGCATCATCGATGAGGTCTTCACCCAGTTCAAGCAGCTTGCAGACCGCAAGAAGAGTGTCTCAGAGAAAGACATCGAAGCCCTGATGGAGAACAGGACCACAGCGGTGCCTGCGACCTATGCTCTCGAGAGCTTTGTCATCAACTCAGGGAACCGGATGACCGCGACAGCATCCCTGACGCTGAAGTTCGGCAAGCGACTGCTCAGTGATGTCTCTACCGGAGACGGTCCGGTAGATGCAGCCTTCCGCGCCATAGAGCGGATCACCGGCTTCTCCTACACCCTGGAAGATTATACTATCCATGCGGTCACAGGTGGTAAGGATGCGCAGGGTGAGGTATCGGTACGTATCCAGGCAGACGGACGTACCTACAAAGGACGGGGTGTCAGCACCGACGTCATAGAGGCAAGTATCAAAGCATGCCTCTCTGCCGTGAATCGACTGGCCTATGAGGTGAATCATGAATAGCAGCAGACAGATAGAGATCTTTGATTCCACTCTGCGCGACGGAGCACAGGGGGAAGGCATCTCCTTCTCCGTACATGACAAGCTCCAGATCCTCAAGGCTCTGGACCGTATCGGGGTCGCCTATGTCGAAGCCGGTAATCCCGGATCGAATCCGAAAGACCTTGAGTTCTTCAGCCGAGCTGCAGAGCTTGAACTCGAGCACTGCAGACTTGCCGCCTTCGGCAGTACGCGCAGACGCGATATCGCCGTGGAAGATGATGTGAACGTGCAGTCTCTGCTGCAGGCAGAGACTCCCGTTGTCGTGATCTTCGGTAAGAGCTGGGACTTCCACGTCACGGACATCATCAGGACCTCTCTGGAGGAGAACCTGGCCATGATCCGCGACACCATCGCCTTCTTCGTCAGCAAAGGCAAGGAGGTCCTCTTCGATGCCGAACACTTCTTCGATGGATTCTCCCATAACCGGGAGTATGCGATCCAGTCACTGGAAGCTGCTGTGCAGGGAGGAGCGAATACCCTGGTACTGTGCGAGACCAATGGCGGGGCGCTTCCCAGGCAGGTCTATGATGCAGTGAAGACCGTAGTCGAGCAGTTCCCCGATCAGGTCATAGGGATCCATACTCACAACGATTCGGGTATGGCTGAAGCAAGTTCGATCCTGGCTGTCGAAGCGGGGGCGAATCATGTGCAGGGGACCTTCGTCGGGTTCGGAGAGCGGTGCGGCAACGCGAACCTCTCCACCCTGATCCCCGGGATCGAGCTGAAGCTGGGATTGCGCTGTCTGCCCGAGCGATCACTGGCTACCCTCACGAGTACGGCACGATGCATCGCGGAGATCGCGAACATCCGTATCCCCCACGGTATGCCCTACGTAGGAAAGAGCGCATTCGCCCATAAGGGTGGTATGCACATCGATGGGATCTCAAAGAATACCAGTTCCTTCGAGCATATAGCACCGGAGTCGGTGGGAAATGAACGGCGATTCCTCATGTCAGAGGTCGCCGGACGGTCGATGATCCTCAAACGCATCCAGGCTGTCTCTCCGGAGCTGACGAAAGGTTCGAAAGAGACTAAGATGATCATCAGGAAGCTGAAGGAACTCGAGATGGAAGGGTATCAGTTCGAAGGGGCTGAGAGTTCCTTCGAGCTGGTGATCAGGAAACATCTGGGTAAGTACAAACCGTTCTTCGAGCTCGATCACTTCAAGATCATCGGTGAACAGCCGAGTTCGGTCAAGGAGATGAGCAGCTCGGCACTGATCAAGATCAGAGTGGACGGGACCGAGGAGATCACCGCTGCAGAGGGCGACGGACCGGTCAACGCACTTGACCGGGCACTGAGAAAAGCTCTGGAAGTCTTCTATCCGGTGCTCAGTGAAATCAGTCTCACGGACTACAAGGTCCGTGTGCTCGATTCCAAAGAGGCTTCTGCGGCACGGGTGCGGGTTCTGATCGAATCGACCGACGGCGTGAACATGTGGACCACGGTCGGTGTATCGACAGACATCATACAGGCAAGCTGGATAGCACTGGTGGACTCCATCGAGTACCGCCTGATGCAGGACCAGGAACGATAAGGATACAGGCAGTCACAGGCTGCCGGAAGGAGTGCAACATGGATGCTAAGATCGCGGTAGTACCTGGAGACGGGATCGGCCCTGACATCATACAGGAAGCAAAACTGGTACTTGATACGATAGGGACGAAGTTCGGTCACCGGTTCACCTATACCGATACACTGGCTGGAGGGGCTGCCCTTGATGCCGTGGGAGAACCGCTGCCCGAAGAGACGATGCGCATCTGCAAAGAGAGTGATGCGGTACTGCTCGGTGCGGTGGGAGGTCCCAAGTGGGATCATCTCGAGGGAAGCAAACGACCGGAACAGGCCCTTCTGGGGCTGCGGGCGGGACTGGGGCTCTATGCCAATCTCAGACCTGCGATCCTCTATAAGCAGCTGATCGATGCCTGCCCCCTGCGTCCTGAGATCATCGGGGATGGACTCGATATCTGCGTGGTCAGGGAACTCACAGGCGGTATCTATTTCGGAGAACGGGGAAGACGTGAGTACCCCTCCGGGGCACAGGCCTACGATACGATGGCATACAGCGAATCGGAAGTCAGAAGGATCGCGATCCTCGGCTTCGAGATCGCCATGAAACGTGATAAGAAAGTGACGAGTGTCGATAAGGCGAACATCCTCGAGAGCTCCCGTCTGTGGAGATCGGTCGTAGAGGAGGTCGCCAAGGCGTATCCCGAAGTCACGCTGAACCATATGTACGTGGACAATGCGGCCATGCAGCTGGTACGGGATCCCCATCAGTTCGATGTGATCGTCACGACGAACATGTTCGGGGACATCCTCTCTGATGAGGCGAGCATGATCACCGGATCGATCGGTATGCTCCCTTCAGCGAGCATGGGAGAAGGGAGTTTCGGTATGTTCGAACCGATCCACGGATCAGCCCCGGACATCGCGGGACAGGACAAGGCCAACCCCATCGCGACGATCCTGTCAGTGGCCATGATGCTCAGATACTCCTTCGGACTCCTCAAAGAGGCGGAGGCTGTCGAACAGGCAGTGAACACCGTCCTTGACGGAGGCTACCGTACCGGCGATATCATGAGTGAAGGTATGAGATCTATCGGAACATCAGAGATGGGCCGTCTGATATGTGAAGCATTATAGGAGGATGAAGATGGACAGGAAACAATGGATCTATGTGGATGGGAAGTTCGTTGAGGAGAAGGATGCTGTCGTATCTGTCTTCGATCATGGTCTTCTCTACGGTGATGGCTGCTTCGAAGGGATCAGGGCCTATGACGGCTATGTCTTCAAACTCGATGACCATATTGACCGGCTCTATAATGCGGCAAAAGCCATCTCTCTGACGATCCCGATCAGCAAAGAGGAGATGACCGAGGTCGTGGTCGAATCCTGCAGACGGAACGATATCTCAGACGGCTATATCCGTCTGGTGGTGACACGGGGAAAGGGAGATCTGGGTCTCTCACCGAGCAAATGCCCGAAACCCACCATCATCTGTATCGCTGCTACCATCGCTCTCTACCCTCAGGAATTCTATGAGAAGGGTCTGAAGGTGATCACAGCGACTCAGCGACGAAACAAGGCAACGATCATAGATCCCCAGATCAAATCGTTGAACTATCTCAATAACATCCTCGCCCGTGCAGAGGCAGACAGACTCGGAGCTCCGGAGGCTCTGATGCTCACCGAAGACGGTCTGGTAGCAGAGTGCACCGGTGATAATATCTTCATCATCACCAAAGGGGAGCTGTGGACCCCGCCGATCCATCTGGGGATCCTTGACGGGATCACTCGAAGCTCGGTCCTTGAGATCGCACAGCAGAAGGGACTGACGGTAAAAGAGAAGGCCTTCACTCTCTTCAATGTCTACTGCGCCGATGAGTGTTTCCTCACAGGCACCGCAGCTGAGCTCATAGCGGTGACAGACCTCGACGGCAGAGTCATCGGGGATGGAGTCGCAGGACCTGTGACCAGATCCCTGCTTGCCGAATTCAAGCAGTATGTGAAGGGACGAGGAGCGAAGATATGAGAAGTGATCGATCGAAGAAAGGGATCGAGCGTGCACCGCACCGTTCACTGATGAAAGCCCTCGGGCTCACCGATCGTGAGATCGAACGGCCCTTCATCGGGGTGGTGAACTCAGCGAATGAGATCATCCCCGGTCATATTCACCTGCGCCGTATCGTGGATGCGGTGAAGGCCGGTATCCGTATGAACGGCGGTACCCCGATGGAGTTCCCCTCGATCGGTGTCTGTGACGGCATCGCCATGGGACACGAAGGGATGCGCTACTCCCTGTGTACCCGTGAGCTGATCGCCGACTCGATCGAAGCGGTCGCCATGGCGCACGCCTTCGATGCGCTGGTCATGGTACCGAACTGTGACAAAGTCGTTCCCGGCATGCTGATGGCTGCTGCACGGCTGAACATCCCCACGATCGTGGTCAGCGGCGGTGCGATGCTTGCAGGGAAGATCAAAGGCAAAGGTGCAGTCAGTCTCTCGAACGTGTTCGAGGCGGTCGGCTCCTACACCGCAGGTACGATGAGTGAAGCGGAACTGCTGCAGTATGAGAATAATGCATGCCCCTCCTGCGGCTCCTGCTCAGGCATGTTCACGGCGAACAGTATGAACTGTCTCACCGAAGCTCTGGGTCTGGGACTTCCCGGCAACGGCACGATCCCCTCAGTCTATGCTGAACGTGACCGTCTTGCCAAAGAGGCCGGCTACCAGATCATGGAGGTCCTGAAGGCAGACCTGAGACCGAGAGATATCATGACCGAGCAGGCATTCATGAATGCCCTCACTGTCGATATGGCCCTCGGCTGCAGTACCAACAGCATGCTCCACCTCCCGGCGATCGCCCATGAAGCTGGAGTCGCCCTGAGCATCGACATCGCAAACGATGTCTCTGCCCGGACCCCGAACCTCTGTCACCTCGCTCCTGCAGGCTCCCATCATATCGAGGACCTCTATGCAGCAGGCGGCGTGCAGGCGGTCATGAAGGAACTCTCGAAGAGGGACCTGCTCGATCTCACCTGCCGGACGGTGACCGGGAAGAGTGCAGGGGAGAACATCGCGGCAGCGTTCAATCTCGACACCGAAGTGATCCGACCGATCGAGGACCCCTTCAGTGAGACCGGCGGCATCGCCGTACTCAAAGGGAACCTCGCGCCGGATGGATGCGTGGTAAAGCGCTCTGCCGTGGCACCGGAGATGCTCAAGCATCAGGGACCGGCACGGGTCTTCGAATCAGAAGAGGACGTCAATGCTGCGATCATGAACAGGAAGATCAACAAGGGGGACGTGATCGTCATCCGGTATGAAGGCCCGAAAGGCGGACCCGGCATGCGTGAGATGCTCTCCCCCACCTCGGCGATCGCTGGGATGGGACTTGATAAGGATGTGGCACTGATCACCGATGGTCGATTCAGCGGGGCTACCCGCGGGGCATCTATCGGACATATATCACCGGAGGCTGCAGAGGGCGGACCGATCGCCTATGTGGAAGAGGGTGATACGATCATCATAGATATACAGGCAGGGCTGCTGAAACTGGACATCACCGATGAGCAGATGGAGCAGCGAAAGAGATCATTTGTACCGCCTACCCCGAAGGTCCGTTCAGGCTACCTTGCTCGGTATGCGGCGATGGTGAGTTCAGCGAGTACCGGAGCGGTCTTCAAGGATCTCTAGGAGACTGCAGAGCACAGCAGGTGCGAAGGAGTGATATATGCGAATGAGAGGAGCGAAGATACTGATCGAGTGTCTGAAGGAACAGTCAGTGGACACCGTGTTCGGGTTCCCGGGCGGTTCGGTACTGAACATCTATGATGAACTGTACAAGAACAGCGATGCCATAACCCATATCCTCACTGCTCACGAGCAGGGAGCCGCACATGCCGCAGACGGCTATGCACGGGTGACAGGGAAAGTGGGTGTCTGCATCGCGACCTCCGGACCGGGAGCGACCAATCTGGTGACCGGGATCGCTACGGCATACATGGATTCCACCCCCATGGTAGCCATCACCGGGAATGTCCCGGTACCCCTGCTGGGTAAGGACAGCTTCCAGGAAGTCGATATCGCCGGGGTGACCATCCCGATCACCAAGCATAACTACATCGTAAAAGATGTTGCCGATCTGGCTGATGTCATACGCGAGGCCTTCTATATCGCTCAGGAGGGCCGTCCTGGACCGGTCCTGGTAGATATTCCCAAAGATGTCACTGCCTACGAAGCAGAGTACACCTACAAGGCTCCAAAGCCGATCTCACGACACCCTGAGCGTATACGCATCCAGGATATAGAGACAGCGGTGGAACTGATCACCAATGCATCGAATCCCTTCATCTACGCAGGAGGCGGAGTGAACGGGTCACGGGCATCGGCAGAACTGCTCGAGTTCGCTGAGAAGATCCAGGCACCGGTCTGTGTGAGCCTCATGGGCAAAGGGGCCTTCCCCGCTACCCACCCGCAGTACACCGGTATGATCGGCATGCACGGTACCAAGGTATCGAGCATGGGCGTCTCCCGCTGTGATCTGCTGATCGTCATCGGAGCCAGGTTCAGTGACCGGGTAGTGAGCAAGGCAGATAAGTTCGCCCGTAAGGCGCAGGTGCTCCATATCGATATAGACCCGGCAGAGATCAACAAGAACATCCAGACCTACCACCATGTCATCGGTGATGTGCAGGCGGTCCTGACTATGATCAATGAGCGGATCACCACCCGGATCGAACACGGCCAATGGCTGGAGAAGATCGCTGAGTGGAAGAAACGCTACCCGATCCGGGTCACGACCGAGAACAGACGTCCCAGAGACATCATCAGAGCTCTGAATGACCTGCTCGGAGAGAAGGCGATCATCGTCACTGAAGTTGGTCAGCACCAGATGTGGGCCGCACAGTTCTTCAAGTACACTCAGTCTGGATCGTTCATCACCTCCGGAGGTCTCGGTACGATGGGCTTCGGGACCGGGGCAGCCTTCGGTGCACAGCTCGGACGACCTGACAAGCAGGTAGTGAGCATCGCCGGCGACGGCAGCTTCCAGATGAACTGCAACGAACTGGGGACCATCGCGAAGTACCAGATCCCGATCGTGATCCTGCTGATGAACAACCACACCCTGGGTATGGTACGACAGTGGCAGACGATGTTCTATGACAAGCGCTACTCGGCTACCACGCTCGATCATCAGATCGACTGGGTGAAACTTGCAGATGCCTTCGGGGTGGATGCGATGAAGCTCGGGCTCGATGATGACATCCAGACCGTACTGAAAGCTGCTCTGGAAGTCGGAGGACCGGTCCTGGTCGATTGTGAGATCCCCATCGATGATGTGGTACTGCCGATGGTAGCCCCCGGTGCTTCGATCGAAGATATCATCCTCTCCGTGGATCCCATCACCAACTGAGAGAGCATACTGCAGCGATAGATCCCACAAGTAGTACGTATTCACCCATACGAAGAGAGCCGCCTGATACCAGGCGGCTCTCTTCGTATGGTGACAGCCAATAGTAGAGATCAGTGCAGCTACTAAAAAAGGACCACCGTACGGTGGTCCTTCATGGGATCATGAAAAACTATTTCAGATAGATATCTTTGGTTGGGTGGTAATCCATGGTATTGGTGTGCCATCCGCCCCATTTGTCGGTATCGATCATGTTAAGAGTGACATAGTAGTAGAGAGGCATATTAGCCTGATCCTCATTGATCATGATACTCTCTGCTTCCATCAGAGCTGCAAAACGTTCTGGTCCGGGAGTCATACGTGCAGCATCGTTGATCAGTCTGTCGTAATCATCATTTGAGTAACGTCCACCGTTCATACCGCCACCGGTGATGAACATATCGAGGAATGTGTTAGGATCCTGATAGTCTCCGACCCATCCAGCTCGAGCTACCTGGAAGTCTCCCTTGTTCCTGTTACTGAGGTAGGTACCCCATTCCTGATTCTCGAGTTTTACTTCGACATCCAGATTGTTTTCCCATTCCTGCTGGAGGAATTCAGCGATCTTCTTGTGACCTTCTGAAGTGTTGTACAGGATGACAGTCTCAGGGAACCCTTCACCGCCAGGGTATCCTGCATCTGCAAGAAGTTCCTGGGCTTTCCTGACATCCATCATGGGTTCACCAAGACCATCGTAACCGGTCATCGGAGGAACGATACCCCATGCAGGGATCTGTCCGGCACGTGTGATCTGCTCTACAAGAGCGTCTCTATCTACAGAGAGTGCAAAAGCTTTTCGAACGTTCACGTCATCAAAGGGTGCTCTTTCTACCTGGAATACGTAGTAGTAGGTTGCAAGCTGAGGTGATGCATAGTAGTCATCTCTCATCTTCGCAGCCTCAAGCTGGTCTGAAGGTACAGTGGTCATCCAGTCGACTTCACCGTTGAGGTACATGTTGTACGCGGTGTTGTTGTCATCGATGGCATAGTAGACTACTTCATCAAGCTGAACAGCCTCGGCATCCCAGTACTTGTCGTTAGGGACGACAGAGATATACTGCTGTGGCTTCCATTCGTTGAGAACGAACGGTCCGTTACCTACGAAGTTCTCAGGTGATGTCCATTCTGCACCGTGTTCTTCGATGGCATGCAGAGGTACTACAGCGAATGAGTAGTGGGGCAGTGCACCGAGGACGTAGGGGAGGGGTCCGATCAGTTCCATCTGGAAGGTCTTCTCATCAAGTGCTCTGATCTGAACGACTGATGGGTCAGGATTGTCTGATCCGTTGTATTCAGCAGCACCAGCTACGAACATGGATGGGAACCATGCATAGGGAGCAGCTGTTTCAGGGTTGAGTTCTCTCAGCCATGAATCGACTACTGTCTGAGCTGTGATCGCTACACCATCACTCCAAACTGCATCTCGCAGGGTGAATGTATACACAAGACCGTCATCACTGACTTCGTAGCTTTCTGCAAGACCGGGGATAGCATCTGCTGTCACAGGGTCGTAGGCAAAGAGGCCTTCGAAGAGTGATTCATAGATTCTGTGCTCGGGAACGCCCTGGATCAGATGTGGATCCAGTGATTCCGGTTCAGCACCGTTGATCAGTTTGAATACAGCAGGTTCATCTGCAACTGGTGCAGGTGCGGGTGCTGCTGGTTCTGCTGGTTTAGCGGCTTCTGCTTTAGGAGCAGGAGTCTCTGCCTTAGGTGTCTCAACGACCTTTTCTGCTGCAGGTGCAGCTTCTTCTTTGCCTGAACAGGAGATGAATACTCCCATGGCAAGGAAGAGACATAATAGAACAGTCAATAGCTTTTTCATGCTCATGTCTCCTTACATAATAAAAATTTTTCTCAGAGTTAAGGTTAAGACAAAATAGGCAAATAAGCAAGTAGAAATTCATTTTTTAATGGTATATAGTATCTAACATGGAGTGTTTAACACTATGATGAAGTTAATTTTACGTACGTCGAAGGATGGAAGGCTCATATACGGTATAGGACTCTGGTATCGTGTGTTCTATCTTTTCTTTCTGTGTGTCCTTATCATCGGGGCGTTCTCCTACAGCAGTGAGCCTGACTTCACTCTCTGGGGGGCACCCATGTTCTTCATACTCCTGTTGGCTGCCGCAGCCACCTATAGAGAGTCCTGGACCTTTGACAGAGAGCACAGGAGCATGGCCTATCGATTCGGCATGCTCTTCATCTACCGGAAGCGGACCCATGCACTCGAAGATATAGAGAGTTTCACCCTCTCACACTTCAGGAAAGGGGCAAAAGGGCTCAGACCGATCGTGAAGACCAGGGCAAACAGGCTCTATACCACCTTCTCAGTGGTCCTGACCGATGGTGATACCTATCCTATCGAGATCATCAGGCTCAAGAGATCGGCAGGAAGGACCGAACGGGCCGCTTCAGCGATCGCACGCTACTGTGAGGTGCCTCTGATCCAGGAGGATGATCTGGAGGGCATGACAGAAGAGGAACTGCTCTGAGGGGAGACAGAAAGAAGAGGCTGCCGATCGGCAGCCTCTTCTGTGATACTAATGAGTCCTGCGGTCCTAGACGGGCCACTTTGCCTTGTCGACATGCAGCCAGCAGGCGACCTGATGGTTCTCATCGATCTGTTCCATCGGCGGGATATGGGTCTTGCAGTGATCCATCTTCTTCGGGCATCGGTCATAGAAATAGCAGCCGTACCGTTCCACATCTGGAGAGGGGACATCCCCGGTGAGAATGATCCGCTGTCTCTTACGCTCGATGAGGGGATCGGGGATCGGGGCTGCTGAGAGCAGTGCCTGGGTGTAGGGATGCAGCGGGTTCTTATAGAGAGCCTTGGATTCTGAGATCTCTACGATCTTGCCCAGATACATGACAGCGACACGGGTGCTGATATACTCGATGACAGCCAGGTCATGTGCGATGAAGATATAGGTCAGCCCCATCTCCTTCTGCAGATCACTGAGCAGATTGAGGATCTGTGACTGGATCGACACATCAAGGGCACTCACCGGCTCATCGGCAAGGATGATCTTGGGGTTGAGCGCAAGTGCACGGGCGATCCCGATTCGCTGACGCTGCCCGCCCGAGAACTCATGCGGATAGCGGTTCTTGTAGAACCGGGAGAGTCCCACACGCTCCATGAGCTCTTCGACCCGTTGTTCGATCTCTTCGGTGGTCATCTTCATGATGCCCGTTCTGCTGTAGATCTCCAGTGGTTCGGCAATGATCGTTCTGACGGTCATGCGGGAATCGAGGGATGCATACGGATCCTGAAATATCATCTGGATGTTCTTCCTGGTCTTCAGCAGCTCCTTTGATGACATGGTCACCAGATCCTTTCCTTCGAAGAGCACCTCTCCGTCAGTCGGGGTGTAGAGCTGGGCGATCGCCCTGGCTGTGGTCGACTTGCCGCATCCTGACTCTCCGACGATCCCGAGGGTCTCACCTGAGTTGACGGTGAATGAGATACCGTCTACTGCCCGGATCGCGCCGACCTGACGCTTGATCAGTATTCCCTCTTCGATGGGGAAGTGCATCTTGAGGTTCTTCACCTCAAGCAGTGGTTTCGTGTTGCTCATCTCTCTCCCTCCTTGTCCCTGTAGAGCCAGCAGGCGACTTCTCGTCCCGGTTCCAC
The DNA here is from genome assembly GCA_021736385.1 of Spirochaetia bacterium. Taxonomy (GTDB): domain Bacteria; phylum Spirochaetota; class Spirochaetia; order CAKZLE01; family CAKZLE01; genus JAIPFY01. The sequence goes on from JAIPFY010000024.1 coordinate 40,066, forward strand.
TTCAGTGAGTACCGGATACTTGGTCCTGCAGATGTCCATCGCCTTATGACAGCGGGGATGGAACGGGCAGCAGTCCGGCAGATCGATCAGGTTCGGCGGCTGTCCCTCGATGGAGAAGAGCCGCTGTTTCTTATCCTTATCGAGTCGGGGGACCGACTGTATCAGTCCGGTGGTATAGGGATGGAGGGGCTTTGCGAAGAGCGCATGGGTCTCCGCCTTCTCCACGATCCGTCCCGCATACATGACACACATGGTATCGCACATACCTGCTACGACCCCGAGGTCATGGGTGATCAGGATCACCGAGGTGTTGAGTTTCTTTGAGAGCTCATCGATCAGCTCGAGGATCTGGGCCTGGATGGTCACATCCAGAGCCGTGGTGGGCTCATCGGCGATCAGCACATCTGCATTGCAGCTCAGAGCCATGGCGATCATGACCCGCTGTCGCATCCCGCCGGAGAACTGATGCGGATAGCTGTCGATACGTTTTTCCGGTGCCGGGATCCCGACCAGAGTGAGCATCTCGATGGCTTTCTTCTTCGCCTCTGCCTTGCTCATGTCCTGATGGAGTACGATGGTCTCGATCATCTGGGTGGAGATCCGCAGGAAGGGGTTGAGGCTGGTCATCGGGTCCTGGAAGATCATGGAGATACTGTTGCCCCTGATCTTTCTCAGCTGCTCTTCGGACTTCTTGAGGATATCCTCTCCCTTGAAGATGACCTCTCCCCCCACGATCTTGCCAGGAGGGGATGGGATGAGTTTCATGATCGAGAGGTTGGTGACCGATTTACCGCAGCCTGACTCCCCGACGATCCCGAGAGTCTCTCCGGGATACAGGTCGAAGGAGACGCCGTCAACAGCCTTCACCACGCCGCTGTCGGTCTTGAAATATGTTGCAAGTCCCTTGACTTCTAATAGTTTCTCTTTCATCTACGTTAAGCTCCTTATAGTTGGTTCTTGCTCTGAGGGTCGAATGCATCTCTGAGCCCGTCCCCAAGGAAGTTCATGGCGAAGAGGAACAGGGTCATGGCAATGGCCGGGAACATCAGTCGCCATGGATAGAGGGTCATCCCTTCGACAGCATCACCGACAAGTGATCCCCAGGAGGCATATGGAGCCTGCACGCCGAGTCCAAGGAAGGAGAGGAACGATTCCATCATGATGAATGCCGGTATCCTCAGCGTCGAGAAGACGATGATGATACTCAGGGAGTTCGGTACCAGGTGTCGGAAGATGATCCTCTGGGGAGAAGCCCCCATCGATCGTGCCGCCTCGATGAACTCCGAGTTCTTCAATGAGATGATCTGCCCTCTGACCATACGGGCTACGGTGAGCCAGCTCACGATAGCCAGTGCGAAGAAGAGGTTGAGGATGTTCCGTCCGAAGATCGCCATCATGATGATGACGAGCAGCATATAGGGAAGCCCGTAGATGACATCGACGATACGCATGAGTATGTAGTCGACCTTGCCTCCGAGGTATCCGGCGAATGCACCGACGATGATACCGATGAGCACACTGGTGATCGTACCGATGAACCCGATGGCGATCGAGACCTGTCCTCCGTAGATGATACGTGAGAGCATGTCACGTCCTGCGTAGTCGGTGCCGAAGTAGTATCTGCGATCATGTTTTCGTGATGCTTCCACATCGGCGGTCATGGTGCTGTTCACCGTGATGGTCTTCTTGAGCGGGAAGGTCTGCTCGCCTTGTGCGACCACTTCATCAAGGTCGTCTTCGGCATAGTCCTCTACCTCGTTATTGATCTTGCTCAGCAGGTTCGCCTTCAGCATGGACTCTTCTTTTTTCTCTGACAGGTCTTCCAACGCATCTGAGACGAACCGTTCCATCTCGATGTCAGAGACACCGCTGTTGGCCACTTTTGTCTGGTTCGAGACCTGCTGGACTACCTCTTTGGCCCCCTGAGTGATGATGCTGTCACGGGAGGAACCGGTCAGCTCTGCATAGAGGTCAACCAGTTCATCGGAGGAGAGCTTCCTGATATCGGTCTTCCTGCCGTCCTCATCGATGATGTGGATCCTGTCGATATCGAAGATCAGCTCGGTCTCGATCTTTTCGAGCATACGGTCCAGAGTCCGCTGCTCAGAAGCGGTGAGGGTCACGCCCTCTGCTTCACCGATGGCCGTGAAGTACTCCCACTTCTGGGTGGGGGACATGGATTTTACCCGTAGTTCCTCAGCTTCGGAGATGACGATACGTCCGTCCCGATAAGCCTGGAAGTAGATGTCCCGCATCTTCTTCTCTACCATGAGTTCCCCTGCCGTCATGGTCAGGGAAGGTCTCAGATGCTGGTGGTCGAGAATGATCTCCTTATAGGAGTAGATGGGGAGGAATGATGCGAACAGTGACAGAAATGC
>JAIPFY010000113.1 GCA_021736385.1 Spirochaetia bacterium
TTCTCATGAACGCGCTCGATATTTATATCAAATTTACGATGCTGTTGTCAACTGCTTTTCGCCCGAATCTCATTTTTACTGAAAGTATTATATGAACGACCAGTAGGAGATCCCAGCAGCAGGTATAAGAAGGAGTGTATGATCACATACCTCGAATCGAATACGGTACCACTGTCGCTGAAGCTTCCATAACATACTGAATTCACTGATAAGAATCAACCCTATCTGAGAAGTTTCGTACTTCAGATCAGTGTTCGTACCGAGTTGCACCTCTCATGCGATATGGGGTTGGAACGTCCTGATCTGTTGGTGCGTCATGAGTCAGATGCAGGATACCGTATCAGACAGATAGTGAGACAGCAGGAGCTGCAACTCATCCAGTTTGAAGGGTTTTGACAGGCTGTCGGTGAACCCGAATGAGCACGGGTCTGCCATGATCGGATCATTGCAGTAGCCGCTGACAGCAAACAGAGGGATCTCGGGATACATCGCTCTGCACTCGTGTACGATCTCCTTTCCTCCGAGTCCATCAGGTATGGTCAGATCCAGCACCATGGCCCTGACCGAAGGGATCTGCGGATACTCGAGCAGCTGATCACCTGAGGCAAAAGCCACAGTCTCATAGCCGAGAGAATTCAGCATTCGTCTGAACACATCTCTCATGATCGGTTTATCATCCATGATGAACACCGTCCCATGGCCATGATGGCCTTGTGATGCTGTTTCCTCAGCTGCAGGCATCTCTGAGACTGAACGCGGCAGCAGTATGCAGAAAGAAGAGCCGGAACCGACCGTCGAGGTCACATCGATGGAACCGCCATGTTTCGTGATGATGGAGTGACAGACAGTAAGCCCGAGCCCTGTCCCACCATCTTTGGTAGTGACGAACGGATCGAATATGGTCGCAAGTCGTTCAGGGGCGATCCCAGGTCCGAAGTCTGTGATACAGATTCTCAAAAACTCGCCGTCTGATGGATGATTGAGTTCCGAATGGACTGATCTCTGATTCTCGATCGCTATATGGATCTGTCCACCTTCGGGCATAGCCTGTTTGGCATTGATCAGCAGATTGTCAAAGACCTGCCCCATCTGGTTCTCATCAAAATCACACAGCCACAGAGATTCCCCTTCACTGAGCACGCAGGTACTGTTCGATCCTGCCATGGTCATGCTGATGCTGTTCTTCAACACGTCAGTGAGACAACCGGTCTTTCTGACAGGCTCCCCTCCCTTTGAGAAGGTAAGCAGCTGCCGGGTCAGATCACGTGCTCGGGAATAGGAAGAGAGTGTCTGATCCAGGTAGCTCTCTGCAGTCTTCACGTCGTCGTAGAGATGCAGTCGGGCTATCTCGATACAGCCGAACAGTCCTCCGAGCAGATTGTTGAAATCATGGGCGATCCCCCCCGCCAACACACCGATAGAGTCGAGTTTTGCAGCACGCTGCATATACTCCTGCATCTGTGACGCTTCTGTCAGATCCATGATCACGACAGCCACTCCCGTGACAGCATGCTCACCTATGGTGATCGGCGAGCATGAGAGGGCAGTATGATACTCCCTGCCGAGATGGTTTCTCAACAGGAGGTTGGTCTTTACAGAGACACTGTTGCGATCACGCAGGACATCGCTGACCGGATGGATGATTTCAGAGATCGGCTCCGTTCTCACCAGTTGTACGACTTGCTCGAACGGTCTCCCTGCCACCTCTTCTGCTCTCATGCCCAGCAGCCGTTCAGCGACAGGATTCATGAGCAGGACATTACCATCGCTGTCAGTCGTTATGAATGCTTCGCTGATGGCATGGATCGTCGCTTTGAGCTGATCCTTATGCTCATGGAGAGCACGTTCGGTCTTTCTCCGTTCCAGGATGTTCAGTACCGCAAGGAGCAGAGCGATCATCAGGATCGCGAAGATACTCAACGTGAGCCAGATATAGGTTCGGTAGGTCTTGTAGAACGAGCGAGGGCGATTGACCAGTTCACTTCCTTCGGGAAGTCGTTCAATACTGATACCATGTCTTTTGAGCTGCTGGTAATCGAACATATAGGTATTCTCATGCTGTATGTTCACCGGTACCGATGCGATCGCTGTATTCCCTTCGATCACATCCAGGGCAAGCAGTGCCGCCTGTCTGCCCATACGATACGGGTCGACGACGTCTCCTCCGATCAGCCCCTGTCCGATGCCATGCGCCCACAGATGATAGATCGGGACCTGTGGTGTTCGGGTGATCACCTCAAGACTCTCTTCGAAGGACCGGGTCCTTCCCGTGCGATCTCCGTAGGCTGACAGCAGCAGGACTGCATGATCGGCTCCAAGAGCTGCCAGGACTCCCGGCAGTTCATCCCAGGTCTGATCACCGGTGGAGATATGTGAGAATCCCAACGAGGGGAACCGTTCGGCAGCCTGGTAGAACGTCACCAGATCCCCCTGTCCGCTGGAAGTCTCATCCACGATCGCCGTGATGGCCGTGATACCACTGTGCAGCCTTGCCATGAGCTGCAGGGTCTCATCCATCGATACCGACTCTATGAATCCGGTGACCAGAGGATCATTGTCCTGTTCTCTGGCAAAGGCGACATCGTTCACACCGAAGAATATGACCGGAAGACCGGCAAACAGATCGTCTTGTGCATCGAGTACGACCTGCAGTGCATTGTCATCACCGGTGATGATCAGATCGTACGGAGGGAGGTTGTGCAGCTTGAAGGAAAGATAGTCAAGGAACAGCTGTGCATTATCAGGACCGGGGAATCGTTTGCTGTCCAGATATTCCGTGTCACAGTCAACCCCCTGTCCCTGCAGCGTTTCCGTGATACCATCGACCTGAGCATTGAAGGTGGGGAATGCCGGATGGTAGGAACTGATGAACAGGACCCGTGAGGATGCAGCACCTGCCGATAATGAGCAGAGCAGGAACAGAAACATGAACGTGATTCGCAGAACCAAGGCTGTCCGGAGTCTTCTCAACACGATTACGCACCTCTTTCGAAGAGCAACAGCTCAAAGTACTTTCAGTCATCTCTTTTCTGCTCTCTGGTACTGTATTATCGTTCAAGTATCTGCTGCAGTCAAGTTCTACCCAAAAATCATACTCAAAGCACTCAGTGAGATCGGGAACACAGACCCACCCCTTCGCAACAGATCAGTCCACCCAGCCGTTCGGATATCCAGGTGCCGACCTCTGCCGGTCCTCATCACCAGATCAGCACCAGCGAATCTGGTGATGGAGCATGAGTCGAGGTCACTGCAGCACGTTCGTACCTACGGAACCAGATCGGTGGTGAAGTCTGTCCTGATCTGTTTGAGTTCTCCCGTCAGCAGTTCATCCTCCGGCTGACTGGTGATCTCGAACTTCACGACACCTCCGGGTACCCGATCGCTCATCCAGATCGTATAGCGATAGGCTGGAGCGTCCGGTACATCTTCCCAGGAGAGCTCATACCTGTCAGCGGAGAAGGTACCTGCCCCGACTGTGACTGTCTCCCGTGTGCTGCGCTGCGGTAAGGGTTCATCCGGCAGGCTGCCCGACATCTGAGATTCAGGAGACGTACCTGCTGAAAGATCCACGGTGAATTCCCTGATGATCTGACGCTCGGGATCCCGGTATCGAACAAGCAGTGGTTCGAGCTCACGATCGAGCTCCACTGCATAGGCATCACTCCCATCCTCACCGGTCATCTTGAGATACCACCAGGAGTTCCCACCTGATTCCCTGCTGATCAGTGCCCGTGTGATCTCATACCAGGAACTGCCGCTCTGATCACTGCTGTATACCCGAAAGACAGTACTCTCAGATTCTTCATAATCTGCCAAGTCCTGCTGCTGCCCGCCAAAGAAGAGACTCTGGTGATAGACCATGGCGAACAATGATCGCTGAATATTCAACTCCACACCCGACAGAGCAGATTCTACCAGCCTGTCTTCAGTCTTGTAGACCGCTCGCGTGATAACATCTTCGGTTACCATACACCCGGAGACTGCCACACACATACCCAGCACCAGCAGCAGCATACTACTTCTTCTCATGATATCCCCTCCTATCCATATTGTTCATCAGTTATATGATAACACTGGCAGGGTACGGAATATAGTCTCCATAACTGTCTTTATCGCATAAAGTTAAAACCTGTTATCAAAACTTTCAGCGAACAGCTTCACAACAGGTGAGACCTCCGGTCTGGCCTGTCCGTGCGAAGCAGACGAGGTTCTTATATGCACACTTCGATCACATATGCTATACTGTTCCAGTCATCATTAACGTTCACGCAACAACATAGAGAGGTCAAGGATGAACTACCGATCATTTCCCGAATCAAACGAGAACCTATCCATCCTGGGTTTCGGCTGCATGCGACTCCCACTGCTCTCAGATTCACCAGCAGACATCGATATCGAGCAGTCAAAAGCCATGGTACGTTCTGCAATCGATCGCGGGGTGAACTACATCGATACCGCCTACCCCTACCACGGAGGCAAGAGCGAGAGTTTCGTAGCAGAAGTGCTGCAGGATGGATACCGGCAGCGGGTGAAACTGGCAACAAAACTTCCCTGCTGGCTGGTGAACAGTCGTGAGGATATGGACAGGCTGCTCAACGAGCAGCTCGACCGATTAGCTACCGATCATATCGACTATTATCTTCTTCATGCCCTGAACAAGAGCAGCTGGGATACCATGCTCAGGTGCGGGGTGATCGATTTCATGGATGCTGCGGTTGCTGATGGCAGGGTGATCCATATGGGATTCTCCTTCCATGATGATCTTGATACCTTCAAGACCATCATCGATGCCTATGACTGGGATTTCTGTCAGATCCAGTACAATTTCCTCGATACGCATGTGCAGGCCGGTACCGAAGGGCTCTCCTATGCCTATGACCGTGGTATCGGGATCATCGTCATGGAACCGCTTCGCGGCGGTTCGCTCACTTCGACCCTTCCAAACGACATAGCTCAGATATGGAGCAGCACCTCAGTGCAGCGTACACCAGCAGAATGGGCACTACGGTGGGTATGGGATGATCCACGCGTCACGGTAGTACTCAGCGGTATGAGCGATCAGCAGCAAGTCGATGAGAACATAACGATCGCTCAGCAGGCAGAGCCTCATTCACTCACATCCGATGAACATGCCTCTATCGCACAGGTCAAAGAGCTGTATCTGCAGAAGATCGCCGTTCCCTGCACCGCCTGTGGATACTGCATGCCCTGCCCCCATGGGGTGAACATCCCAGACGCGTTCAGATTCTTTAACGATGCCATGATGTTCGAGACCATCGAGCGGCAGAAGGAGGCCTATCGCCGCATGTTCGCAGACCATATGGCAGAACGATGCATAGCCTGCGGGGAGTGCGAACCACAGTGTCCGCAGC
>JAIPFY010000025.1 GCA_021736385.1 Spirochaetia bacterium
AAGAAGAAGAAAAGAAGCTACAAGAGGTCCAAGCCTCACAACCAGAAACGGCTAAAACCGACGGTCTATCGACTTCCCAAATCATGTCACAAGGAGGCTGTCTAACCTATGGATTACACGCCAAAAGATTTAGACCCAATTTTTTTCATATAGCAGTCACATAAGTAACTTTTTTATTATCCCTTCATTCACATTAAATTATAAATTGGAAATAACTTACTTATTATCTTATGCTTTTTTAATAATGATTATCATTTTTAATTGATATTCTTATATCTTTATACTATACTACCTGCAAGTTATTGATTGATAATGACAATTATTATCAAAAGGAAATGGAGGTTTGGACTAGATGAGAGACAGTCAAGCTGAAGGTGCTACCATACAGCGTAGTTCCCGCACAAGAGCTAAGAAGAAAAAGAAGAACCAGTTGCCACAGACTGCACTACTTTTAGCAGCTGTCGCAGTGGTCGGTATCTTGCTCTCAAGAACATCAGCTGTCCTTGCGGTCTTCTGGATCACAGGTACTGCTTTTGGTTTCATTCTGCAGAGATCACGATTCTGTTTCACTGCATCGATGAGAGACCCATCACTCACAGGAAGCACCTCGGTGACCCGAGCCGTGCTGATCGCATTCGCCCTCACCTCGCTGGGTTTCTGGGCCATCAAATACGGTGCACACCTGAACGGTCAACCGATCCCCGGTCAGAGCTATGTGGTCCCGATCAGTCTTGCGACTGCCATCGGAGCCTTCATGTTCGGTATCGGCATGGTGATCGCCGGAGGCTGTGCTTCAGGTACATTGATGCGAGTCGGAGAGGGATTCCTCATGCAGGTCCTTTCCCTGGTGTTCTTCATCATCGGATCACTGTGGGGTGCACATGATTTCGGCTGGTGGAAACTGCACTTCGTCCTGGAAGGGAAAGCCGTGTTCCTGCCGGATGTCTTCGGCTGGATAGGGGCTATCATCGTACAGATGCTGATCATCGCCTGTTTCTTTGTTGCCGCAAAGAAGTGGGAAGATCGAAAGAAAGAAGCATGACCAACACACACAACAAGGAGCATATGATATGGCAGAAGTAGAACTCGATTGCATGGGCGAAGCTTGCCCGGTACCACTGATCAAAGCAGAGAAAGCCCTCGAGAAGATGGCTATCGGCGATATCCTCATCGTTCAGATCGATCACAGCTGTGCGATGAAGAACGTCCCTGAATGGGCTCGTAAAGAGGGCCACAACGTGGAACTCGATGAAGTTGACGATGGAGAATGGGAAGTCGTCATAGAGAAGATGAAATAAGAACGGATCTGTTACGATCCGCACCAATAACACAGATACATCATGACCTGAAGGAGATACACAATGGCAGAAGTAGAACTCGATTGCATGGGCGAGGCTTGCCCGGTACCACTGATCAAAGCAGAGAAGGCCCTCGAGAAGATGGCGATCGGCGATATCCTCATCGTTCAGATCGATCACAGCTGTGCGATGAAGAACGTTCCTGAATGGGCCCGTAAAGAGGGTCACAACGTGGAGCTTGATGAAGTTGACGATGGAGAATGGGAAGTCGTCATCGAGAAGATGAAATAAGAACACGCAGGAGTCGATTCGTAATGGATATAAGAAAGAACGAATTCTATAAATCATGGTTCAAAGATGCCTGGCCGTATGTGACCGGTGCCGTCCTGCTCTCTGCATTTCAGATCATCACCTTTGCCACCACCGGAAACCCCTGGGGCGTATCTGGTACACTGGCATACTGGGGAGCATGGATCTTCGAACTCGTCGGCGGGAGTGTTGACACGTGGTACTACTTCTCTTCTGAAGGTGCTCAGAGGACCCTCGATGCAGGATTCCTGCAGCATGGCGGGACGATGCAGAATCTGGGGATCATCATCGGTGCCCTCTTCGCTTCCCTTGCCGCCTGTCAGTTCAAGATCAAGAAGCTCAAGACGGTCAGACAGGTCGTCGCTGCCGTACTCGGCGGGCTGCTGATGGGATACGGTGCTCGAATCGGATTCGGCTGTAACATCGGAGCACTCTACAGCGGTATCTCATCGCTGTCACTCTCAGGATGGGTGTTCGGCATCTTCCTGTTCGCCGGAGCATACGTCGGAAGCAAACTGTTAGTCAAATTCTTTATGTAATCAGGAGTAGCAATCATGGCAAGGGAAAAGAAAGTAGAAGAATATGATGTAGTGATCATCGGCGGCGGTGCTGCCGGACTCACTGCAGGGATCTATAGCGGTCGTGCACGATTGAAGACGATCATCATCGAGAAATCACTGGTCGGCGGACTGGCGACCTATACCAACGAGATCGAGAACTATCCCGGTTTCCCGGAAGGTTCGACAGGACTGGGACTGATGGAACTGTTCCAGAAACAGGCAAAGAAGTTCGGCGTCAAGTTCAAGGGGACCGATGTAAAATCAGTTGATCTGAACGGCCCGGTCAAGACCATCGAGACCTTCAGGACCACCTACAAGGCGAAGACCGTCATCGTCGCATCAGGTGGAAGACCCCGTATCACCCGTGCAGAGAACGAGGAGAAATACCTGTTCGATAAAGGTATCTCCTTCTGCGCCACCTGTGATGCCGCTGCCAACACCGGCAAAGAGGTACTGGTCATCGGAAGCGGTGATGCCGCGATCGAAGAAGGCACCTTCCTGACCAGGTTCGCTGACAAAGTCTACGTCTCGGTCATGCATGATCACGGCAAGATGGACTGTAATGAGATCGCGAAGGCCGAAGCACTCGAGAACCCCAAGATGGAGTTCATCTGGAATACCGTGGCAAAACGATTCGAAGGTACCGAAGAACATCTGCACACCGTCGTACTCACTGACTTGAGAAACGGCAGTGAAGTACCGGTCAAAGTCGATACCTGCTTCGAGTTCATCGGGTATATCCCCAATACCGAGATCTTCAAGGAGATCCTGGATATGACCGAACGGGGCTATGTCCTGGTCAATGAGAAGATGGAGACCAATATCGAAGGCGTCTTCGCCTGCGGTGATGTCACCGAGAAATTCCTCAAGCAGGTCGCTACCGCTGTAGGTGACGGTGCTGTCGCCGGATATGCTGCTGAACGCTATATCGCTGAGACCGCACAGTACAACAGCCAGATCCTGGCAAAGGATCACTTCGTCTATGTCTACGATGCTTCCTGTCCGAACTGCCAGAACAAACTGCAGCAGATAGAGGCCATCGAGAACGAGAGTGCTGGAAAGATCAGCTTCTGTAAAGTCGACGTCTACAAGTCCAAAGGATTGTCTGATCGAATGGGAATCACCACATTCCCGAGCGTAGCAGTGGTCAAGAACGGTGAGATCATATCAGTACTGACTGATGAGTTCACTCAGGATGTTCTTGAAGCATACCTATAACACTCAGGAATACGGAACAAAAGGAGATTTCATGAGAATCAGGAATAACCTTATAGCTGCTGCACTGATGATCCTGCTGCTTACCGCTGCAGGCTGCAGCGGTAACTATGCAGAGACTGGTACGATCATCGTCGATGCGAAAGAGGCTGTGAAGCTCATCGCATCCGGAGATGTGGTCCTTGTGGATGCACAGAGCAGTTCGGCATACGAAAAAGAACATATAACCGGTGCGGTCAACATCGCACGGGCAGATATCGTGAAGAGTGACCCGGTGGTCAATGTACTTGCTGATCAGGCTGTCATCGAAGCGGTCTTCAGCAGCAGAGGCATCAGCAACGATTCAGCTGTTCTGATCTACGATGATAATAACAACATGGATGCAGCCAGATTATGGTGGACCATGCTCGTCTATGGGCATGACCAGGTCAAGGTGGTGAGCGGCGGGCTGAAAGCACTCACATCCGCAGGGTTGACCGTGACCACGGCGGTCCCGGCAGTCACCCCGGCAGTCTTCAAGGCTTCAGCGAAGGACACCAGTCTGATCGCGACGGTCGATGAGGTACTCTCTCAGGTGAACGACCCTGCAGACGGGGTATGCTTCATCGATACGAGGACCACAGAGGAGTTCGAAGCAGGGACCATCCCCACTTCGATCCATCTGGACTACGCCGGTAACAACTATGGGGACGGGACCTTCCGCAAGGTACAGGACATCCAGATCAGGTACAAAGAGGCTGGTATCAACCCGGAGGACACCGCCATCATGTACTGCAAGACCTCAATCAGGGGTGCACAGACGTTTCTCGCCCTCTACAATGCCGGGTACCGGAACCTCAAGCTCTATGACGGGGCATGGGTAGAATGGATCAAGGATGCGAACAGACCGATCCAGATGCCCGAAGCATTGCCAGTACGATCGAATATGCAGGATAACTCCTGATATTCCATACACATGTAAGGAGAACATAGATGAACAGATCCAGAATTATTTCACTGATCCTACTCACCCTCTTACTCTCATTTGGCGTGATGAGCTGCGCAGGGGAACAGGAAGCTGCACCGGTCGTAGAGAAGGCGGCAGAAGTCGTCGTCGAGAAGGCCGCAGAAGTCGTCCAGGTCGACCCGGTCGAACAGGCGGCCCTCGCCTACTTCGCCGACAAGGCTGAAGATAATAACATGATCGCTCAGGATGCGTTCATCGAGAAGGTGAAGGCCGGCGGTGATTTCATGGTACTCGATATCAGGAGTGCAGCAGATTATGAGAAAGGGCATGTCATCGGTGCGGTGAATGCACCCTGGGGACCTGCTGTCGCTGAGAACATGAGCAAACTCCCCGATGACAAGACGATCTACCTCTACTGCTACAGCGGACAGACTGCAGGACAGACCACAGCCCTGCTGAACGTCGCAGGCTTTGATGTGAAATCGGTACGATACGGCTTCAACCTGGGGATCTCGAAGGTAGAAGGATACGAGGAAGTCATCGAGACCACTCCCAACTTCTTCGATGCGATCAATACCAAAGTCGATCCAGCTATCGAGGCTGCAGTGGTGAATTACTTCAACACCCTCGCAGAGGATCCCGACACCAAGAACAATATTATCTCATCAACTGCTGCAAAAGCCATGATGGATGCCTCAGAAGGCGGAGATCTGGTGATCCTGTCGATCAGACAGACCAAAGACTACGATGCAGGCCATATCGCAGGGGCGATCAATATCCCCTGGGCAAAAGGCATGCAGACACAGTTCGACACGCTGCCGAAAGACAAGCAGATCCTCGTCTACTGCTACAGCGGACAGACTGCAGGACAGACTGTCGCCATCCTGAAACTCCTCGGCTACGATGCCGCTTCGATCAAGAGTGGTATGGGAACAGCCGGTACCGGCGGCAGCGGCTGGGGCATCGAAGGCTTTGACGTAGTACTCTAGCTCCGATCTGCTGAACTGCCAACAGTCAGCAGTTACCCATTATGCCCGGCGTGAAGCCGGGCATTCCTTTTTCTGCTGACCTGGAGTACAATGAGCTATGATACCATCACCTGCCTACAGACGTTCGCTCTTCATCACTGCAGGACTCACTATCTATCTTTGTCTGTGGGCGATACTCCAGATCCGCATCCTCACCCTCTTTCCCTTCGTCCACTCCGATGAGCCATGGTTGAGCGGCTTATCGCGATGGATGCTCACCACCGGCCGACTTGATGTGACCGAGCCCTTCTTCGATACCTATCCCCGGTCTCCCCATGCGATCAAGCTGCTCTTTCATCTGCTGCAGTCCGGCTGGATCACCCTTTTCGGCTATTCCATCAGATCTGTGAGGATGCTCTCCCTGTGTTTCGGTATGCTGGGCCTCATCCAGTTCTATCGGCTCCTGCGGACCCTGCAGCTTCCGCGAACGGCAGCTGCTGCGGGCATGATCTGGCTCTCCTGCGACATCCAGTTCATCTATGCAGCGCATATGGCACGGCAGGAGATCATCCTCGTATTCCTGCTGATCACCGTGCTCCTTCGCAGTATCGATTTCCACACGCATGAGAGATCACCGGTGTTCCCGGTGATCACCGGGGTGATCGCAGGGTTGGCCTTCGGGATGCATCCCAATGGTGTCATCATAGGCGCAGCAGGACTCTCCATCTATCTGCTCAGTGATCTGCAGCATCACCGGAGTGCACAGCATACGATCAGGTATGCTGCAGGCCTGGGTACGGTCATGGCACTGTTCCTGGGTATCAGCCTGCTGATGAACCTGTCGTTCTTCACCGACTATGCTGCCTACGGCCAGACACTCGGGGTCTCGGAGAACCTGCTGACGAAGATCACGAGGTATCTACAGTTCTTCCAGAAGCTCATCTATCGTGTCAGCGGGACCTATCATACACCCTTCATCACACCGCAGCTGGTGCTGTTCTGCTGTTCGATCATTGCCGCTCTGGTCTCTGCCCGGTACAGCAGACCCTTTCGCCATAAGGCCCTGCCTCTGCTTGCAGCCCTTGCGCTCATGCAGGTGGTATTCATCCTGATCGGCAGGTATGGTCAGCCCTCGGTCGTGCTCTTCTTCCCCGCGGTCTATGCGCTGACGGTGCTGACGATCGGTCATCTGCTGCACAGAAGGGCACCAGCTGTTGTACTGCTGATCCTGATCGCCTCAGCAGCTGCAGCGGTGCTCTCTGCCGCTCAGATCAGCGATGAGATCGATCAGAGCTCATATGAGGACTACACCGGGCAGATCACACGGATCATCCCCGAAGATGCGGTGGTCCTGGCTAATCTCAATACCGAGTACCTGTTCACAGCAGGTCATCTGTATGACTGGCGAAACCTCGCCCCGGCAGCAGAGCAGGGTATATCGGCAGAACAGTACATCGCCCAACGGGGGATCGAGTATGTGATCTATCCTGAGGAGCTTGACTGGATCCATGCCAACAGGCCGGTGTGGAACGGAATCTATGGGAATATGGCACAGGTCCATCCGGGACTGCAGCAGGTACTGAACGATCGCTTCGAACTGCTCTATACCGGCACCAGTGCGGTCTATGCCATGAGGATCGTCCGCTACCAGCAGGACCGCCCCTGGAAGTTCTCCATCTACCGGATCATCGCAGACCCCTAATCGAAGGCCCGTGCGATACGCAGCGCGAAACTCTTGAACCCTTCCATGGAGTGAGATCTCGGACGTCTGAGGGGATTCTCATAGCAGGTCAGCCTCCCCTGCTCCCGCTCATCCATGATATATAGTCTGTCTGAGAGCAGGATAGCCTCCTGGATATCATGGGTTACGAACAGCATGGTCGCTGCGCTTTCACGCCACAGGCGCAGCAGCAGCTGCTGAAGCGAATCACGGGTCTTCAGATCAAGACTGGCAAAGGGTTCATCCATCAGCAGCAGCTTGGGCTCCAGGGCAAGAGCCCGGGCAAGCGCAGCACGCTGCTTCATACCTCCGGAGAGCTGACGGGGATAGAGTCCTGCAGCCTGCGAGAGCCCTGTCAGTGCCAGTGCCTGCTCAGAGCGTTCGTGAAGCTGAGCTGCCGACTCATCGGGGAACCGCTTTCTCAGCGGGAAGAGCAGATTCTCCCGTACGCTCTTCCAGGGAAGCAGTTGATCGAACTCCTGAAAGATCATGATCCGTTCCATGCTCGGGGCTGTGAGCGGTGTACCATCAATCAGCAGTGATCCCCCGCTGTGCTGTTCGAAGCCTGCAAGGATCCGCAGCAGGGTGCTCTTACCGCAGCCAGATCGTCCCAGGATACAGGTGAACTCCCCCCGTTCGACGTTCAGGTCCACCTGATCGAGTACCCTGATCGATCCATCGGGCGTACGGTAGCTGAAATCAAGGCCCTTCATGGAAACCAGTGTATCACTCACTGCCGTCCTCCCCATCTGGAGATCGTCTTGTGTTCGAGCAGTCGAAACAGATGATCTTCGATCACCAGTCCGATCATGATCAGTACGGCGATGCCAGCATACATGCCTGCGGTATCCATGAAGACCCGTCGCTGGAAGATGTACCAGCCGAGTCCCCCACTCGCGCCCATGACCCCGAAGATCATCTCAGCACTGATCACGGCCCTCCAGGATCTCGCCCAGGCGATCCTCAACCCCGCAAGCATATAGGACCAGGAGGCAGGGATCATGATGTGCAGCATGATCCCCAGCCTGCTGAATCCGTAGTTCCTTCCCACATCGATATAGCGCTGATGCACCGAGGAGAATCCCGAACGCAGGTTTATGGTCATCGGCCAGATGACCGAATGTACGATGATGACCAGCACCGAGGTGATCCCGGTCCCGGACCAGAGGATCACCAGCGGCAGCAGGGCGATCCCGGGCAGGGGGTGGGCAACGGCGGTGAGCGTGTCGATCCCGCCGGCGAGGAACTT
Source organism: Spirochaetia bacterium (assembly GCA_021736385.1). Taxonomy (GTDB): domain Bacteria; phylum Spirochaetota; class Spirochaetia; order CAKZLE01; family CAKZLE01; genus JAIPFY01. The sequence goes on from JAIPFY010000025.1 coordinate 8,266, forward strand.
CGACTGATAGGCAGCCACTGCCAGCACTGCTGCGAGCAGCGTACCGATCAATCCTCCTGCAAGGACCAGGGAGATCGACACCCCAGCATACCGAACGAGGTCCCCGGTGATCAGAGAACTCCAGAAGGAACTTCCGATGGCTTGAAGGGACGGGAGGATCAGCGGTGACACCCTCCGGGTACTGACGATGAGCTGCCACACCAGCAGGGTACTGAGGATCCATCCGGCCCTGGTGATGATGATGGACATACGTCTTCTTCGATCTAATCCCAAAACAGCTCCTCCAACGATCGTGGTTCCTCTTCGATGTAGCCTCTGCTGTGCATGAACTCTGAGAACTTCCTGATCCCCAGCACCTGGGTATCATAGACCATCCCTTCAGCGGTGAGGTACTTCAGGATCAGCTCCTGATCCATCTCATAGACCTGCGAAAGCAGCTGTGCAGCTTCCCCGGGGTGTTCCTCGATGAACGTGACAGCCTCCTGCACCGCTTCGATACAGGCCCGGTAGAGCTTCTGCTTCGAGTCATAGCAGGCACGGGATGCATATCCTACGATGAAGGAGAAGGGCTCACCGAAGGCCTCTGTACCTGATACCAGCATATGGGCACCGGGCTGTTCCAGCTCGGTGAACAGGTAGGGAGGAGAGGTGAAATGGGCCTGGATGCTTCCCGAGAGCAGTGCACTGACCCCGTCAGGATGGCTGAGGGTGATGATCCGGGTGTCAAGGGCATCGGCACTGCCGAGCTGCTCCTCAGCAGCCATCGAAAGGAGCATATGCTGGATGCTTCCCGGCTGCGGGAGGGCGATCCGGTCTTCCGCAGAGAAGTCCCTCAGGCTCTGCAGCTCGGGATCCAGGGTCACCAGCCCGAGCGGCGACCGTGAGAGTCCGGTCGCGATCTTCCAGTCCATCCCGTGATCCCAGCCGATGAGGAACGGTGGGATCGCACCGAATCCTACATCCACGCGTCCTGAGACCATCGCTTCACGTATGGCGGCTGTATTGGCCATCTGCACCCAGTTCACCTGAGCATCGGGAACGCGCTTCTCGATCAGCTGCTGCAGCTTCGCGATCTGCAGCGGTGCATAGGCCAGCCCGTACTGATCGGCGATGGTCACCGAACCTTCGGTGTCCCTGGTACATCCGATCATCAGCATGAGTGACACCATGATCAGCAGCAGCACCTTGGTCATATCCTTCATTCTGTTCATCTATAACGATTCCTTATACGGCAGTATCATATCACGGCCTTCGCGATCGAGGACGGTGAGACAGCTGAGGACCTGCTGCAGCAGTTGCTGCAGGGCTTGTACATCCTTCGCTGCAAGAACCACATAGCCTGCCCGCTGGGAGGCATTACCGATCGATGTCGACTGCTGTCCCTCCCGCACATGGTAGGCACCTGAGAGGACCCCGGGCAGGCTCAGCAGTTCGTTGGGATCCCCGACCGTTCCCACGGTCCCTTCTCTGATGAAGAACAGCAGCACCAGCACAGCCGCTGCGGCTGCGCTGTCCTGATCGAACCATCTTCGGGGATCGGGATCCCCACCTGCGGCAAGTTCGATCTGCAGATCCAGGATGGGTACGTCCGTCACCGCCGGGATCGTATACTCCTCATATGCCCCGCCGATCCTACAGGCTGTCTCGTTGACCAGATACCCCTGAGCCCCCTTGAGCAGCTGCAGATAGAGCGGTCCCTCCCGCATCCCGATCGCAGATACCACCTCTTCGGCGATAGCCGTGATCTGCTCGCTCTCATGGGCATAGCGTGAAGGATAGCGATGAGCGAAGCAGACCCCGATGGAGGGAGGGGTGTCACGGGTGATGCGATCGGTGATCGTGAGTACGGTGAGCTTTCGGTCATGGACCCAGCCGCTGAGAGTGAGTTCATCATGAGGATAGTACTCCTCTATGAGCACCTGATCATCCCGGGAGAAACTCAAGGTCTCCAGCAGATGCTCTCGCAGCTGAGCTATCGTGTCAAGTTTGAAGATCCCCCGCTGTCCCTGACTGTCAAGTGGTTTCATCACATAGGGGGGTCTCAGATGATCAAGATCAGTATCACTGAACTCCTGTGAGACACAGACCCAGCGAACGGTGGGGATCCCATGCCGCAGGAACAGCTCTTTCATGTGCCGTTTGTGGGTGACCGACAGAGCCTGTTCAGGGGTGAGGAAGTACGGCAGTCCGAGCTCCCGGGCAGTCACTGCAGCAGTGTATACCGGCTGATCTGTACCGATAGTGAGTATCCCCTCTACTGCATATCGTCGGGCACACCGCAGGATAGCTTCGAGGTCGAACGTACTGGCACCATCACAGTGATCGGCAAGACGTTTCCCGGGAGCATCCGGCAGATAGTCAGAGACCACGACCGTATGCCCGAGTTCCTTGAGACGCCTGATGATCCCCAACTGGGCACTGCCTCCACCGAGTACCTGCATGATCATCGGATACCTCCTGAGACAGTATGGATCAGTTCCCTCTCGACGATGAAGCGAGGGGTGCTCTGTACACGTCTGCACCATGGTCTGTTCCCGATGACCAGCTTGAGAAATACCTTCAAGAGCATCGCGAAAGTATAGCGGGTACGCTGTCCATCAGAGATACTCTCGATGCTGCAGTTTCCCACCCGATGGGTCCTCGAGAGGATCTCTACCGACAGGTAGATACTCTGTGCAGAGGTCTCAGTGATCAGATCAACCAGATGACGTCTCATGATCCGGAAACTGCTGACCTGGATGTCTCCCGGCTTCCTTGTGAGCAGGTACATCGTACAGTCCGTGAGCCGTGTGCCCAGATTCCTGTATACAGAGGTGCTGCGTGCTTTCGGGATCGCATAGACACAGTCGAACTCCTCGGAGCGGATCAGCTCGACGAGTCGGGGTATCTCTTCGGGAGGATACTGCCCATCATCATCGATCGTGATCACATAGCTGTACCGTGCATAGGTCAGACCGCAGAAGGTGGCATGCTGCTGACCGACATTCGAACCGAGGCGTACTGCGATCACCTGCGGGCAGTCCGCTGAGATCTCTTCGAGCAGAGCGAAGCTCTCATCGGTACTGTGATCATCCACATAGATGATCTCATAGCGCATGGCCATCTGCTCGAGTACCGCATGCAGTCGTCCATGAAACGCTTTGAGATGCTCCCTGGCACAATAGACCGGGACCACCACGCTCACAGAGGTGTGCGGATCAGACATGGACTCCTCCATAGAAATCGAAGATGACCCCGATGGTATGCGCGAGCTGACCTTCGGTGAGCCGGTCGTGGAGCGGCAGTCGCAGGAGCCGCTGACTCATCATCGTGGTATACCGGTCTTCGCCCCGGAAGGAGATGGCTCTCCTGCCGTAGGGGGTGGTATGCAGGGGGACATAGTGCGTAGCAGTCTGTATACCCCGCTCTGCACACCGGCTGATCAGTCCGGCACGCTCTGCTGCATCCCTGCAGGTGATATAGAAGAGGTGGCTGTTATGGTCGTTGGCCGCCGGGATGCGCTGCCAGCCGATGTCGCCACGATCGACAAGCGGCTGCAGGGCTGTACGATAGTGATCCCAGAAGGTCCTGCGACGCTGCTGGATCGATTCGATCGATTCAAGCTGAGCCTGCAGACAGGCAGCATTGAGTTCACTCATCATATAGGAAGATCCCGGGCGCCTCCAGGTGTAGGAGGGAAGCTGTCCCTCCAGAAACGCCTCCCGATCGGTACCGTGCTGGGCGATCTCCCGGGCCCGCGGGATCAGCAGGGGGTCGTTGATCAGCAGTGCCCCGCCCTCCCCGCCGGAGGTGATGTTCTTGGTCGCATGGAAACTGAAACAGCCCATGGCACCGATGGACCCGAGAGCTCTGCCGTCATAGCGGGCATACATGCTCTGCGCTGCATCTTCGATCAGCAGCAGATGATGATCGCTGCAGATCTGCTGCAGGGTATCCAGGTCAGAGGAGACCCCTCCGTAGTGGACCGCGACCACGGCCCTGGTCCTTGGCGTGATCGCCGAGACAAGCAGATCAGCGTTCATGGTCATATCGGTTGGATCGATATCGATACAGACGATCTTCGCACCCCGAAGGAGGAACGCATTGGCACTAGAGTAGTAGGTATAGGAACTCATGATGACTTCATCACCGGGGGCCACCCCGCTCACGAGTGCTGCGAACTCCAGAGCCTGAGAACCTGATGCAGTCAGAAAGACCGCTGCAGCCCCGGAAGCCTCCTTGATCTGAGAGGCACTCTGCCGGTAGTGATGGCCGGGGGTATGCACCGCCCCCCGTTCCAGCAGCTCTGTGATGTACCGGATCTCAGCAGGGGTCGCCGTAGGTGTACTGAACTCGATCAGTTGTTGGACCATGACCTTACTGCAGCTTCCCTGCAAGCCACACGATCTGCCTGCCGAGGGTCTCCATGGTCTTCGCCCCTTCGGTGTCCTGGGCGAAATCTCCGAGATCCCGTGAGACTGACATGTTCCAGTACGAAGATCCCGGCACGATCATCTCGTTGATCAGAAAGAAGTTATTGATCGAACTGAAGGTATTGATCGATCCTGCCCGGCGGGCCGGGGAGATCGCTGCACCGATCTTTCGACGCAACAGGCCGCCGCAGGATCGGGTGACGGTACCCGCCCGGTCCATGAGGGCTTTGGTCTCCGGTGTCAGTGTGGCATAATAGGTTGGAGATCCTATGAGGATCACATCCGCCTCGATCATCTTCGCGATATGGCTGTTCATCTCATCATCGATGACGCATCTGCGGTCCTGAAGTCTTCTGCAGGCTCCGCAGGCTCTGCAGCCGTATACGGGTCGTCCCCCGATATGGATCATCTCACATACGATATCTTCCTGCTGCTCAAGCACCGAGAAGACGGTCCTGATCATGGCAGCCGTATTGCCGTCGGCTCTCGGGCTCCCATTGAACGCTGCTACTGTTATCATCTGCTGCTCCCTGGATTGGTATCAGGTGTATAGTACCGGAAAGTCGCTGGTCCTGCTACCGCTGTACGGTTTCATCGGGGGAAGAATCGGTCCTTCAGGGGCAATACCACCGCTTCGGTCCATCACCGATCACTCAGCAGGTCTGACACTGTCCCGCTGTATGACATGCCCGTCGATCAGGATCTTCTCGAACGAGCTGTTGTCCCCGGAGAGCCGCTGAAGCAGCCTGAGGGCTGCCCGGTATCCCATATGTCTCGGGGAGATACACATACTGGTCAGAGGAGGTGCGCAGATCTCAGACCCGGGAAGATTGTCGAACCCGATCACCGATACATCCTCGGGGACCGCATAGCCGAACTCCTGAAGCGCCATGATACTGCCGATGGCGATCACATCATTACCGCAGACCAGCGCCTTGGGGACCCTGCGCCCCGCGGTAAGATAGGACATCATCTGATGATACGAACCCTTGATCGTCGGTTCAACCAGAAAATGGTCCTCTGTGTGCTCATAGCTGCAGCCGAACGCTTTCACCGCCCGAAAGAAGCTCATTCGTCTTGCAGAGAAGTTCCCATTCCCATGATCTGCATGGATATAGCCGATCTTCCAGTGACCGAGGGACGTGAGGAACTGGATGACCTTGTACATGGCACCGGCATTGTTCATGCTGACAGAATCGAGCGGGATATGGGCAGTGTAGGCATCAAGCAGGACCATCGGGGCGGTGAACGATGACAGCTTTGCGATCTCCTGTTCTTCGAGTTCCGTCGCCAGCACCAGAAAACCTGCAGAGGCTTTCTTCTGGAGCGAGGTGATCACCTGTTCGATCGATACATCACGATAGACCGTGATCTCCAGTCGATACCCGCTCTGTGAGAGCCCCTGTGAGATCCCGTCGATGAACCCGGAAACGAACGAGGAGTCATAGGTGTTGGGGGTATCGGTTCTCCGCACGATACTCACACAGCTGATCACCTTCTCATCCTGCTGTCCCTGTGACCGTGTCCGGGGAAGCACATACCCCAGCGTCGCTGCCACATCACGTATCTGAGCGGCTTTTTCCTTACCCACTCCGGGTTTATAGTTCAGCGCAAGAGAGACGGCAGCTTTGGAGACACCCATGATGCGGGCGATTTCATCAAGTTTGACCATCTGTCCACCATACGTCGATTTTGCCTGATTGTCAATTTTTAACTAACCGTTAAGCAGGAGCAGTCCCGTTGACTGCTCCTGTACCGGGCTGCCCTACTGCAGAGCATATCGCCGGTCATACCGGACGATCTGCACCTCTCTCACCCCGCTCGAGAGCAGTACGTCTCTCAGATGCTCCTGAGCCGGCTGTTCTCCATGTACCAGATAGACAGCTTTCAGCTTCTTGAGATCCAGAGCACGCACATACTCATCGATCTCGCGATAATCAGCATGGGCGCTGAACGCATCGATCGATTCCACCCTGGCTCGCAGGTCATAGATGCGGTTGAAGATATGCAGTTGCGGTGTCCGTTCTTTGATCCTTCTTCCCAGCGTATGGGCTGCCATATAGCCGACGATGAGGATCGTATTCTCAGGATGTTCCACGGTCCTGATCAGGTGATGCCGTATCCGTCCGGCTTCACACATACCGTCAGAGGAGATGATCACTGCAGGCCCCCTGACATCATTGATGGCTTTGGACTCCTGTGAGGTCACTGCATAGTGGAGATTATTGAACCCGAAGGGATTTTTGTGATGCAGGATGAACGCATCATGAGTCTCCTGATCATAGCATTCAGGATGGACCCGAAAGATCGAAGTGGCGTTCACCGCCATGGGGCTGTCGACATAGATGGGGATATCGGGGATACGCTTCGTATCGGACAGCAGATGGAGCATATAGATCAGTTCCTGTGTCCGTTCCACAGCGAAGGCCGGGATGATGACCTTCCCGCCTTTTGCTGCGGTGGAAGAGACCACCTGAGCAAGCAACTCCAGAGCGTCATGAGCATCCTGATGGAGCCGATCACCATAGGTACTCTCCATGATCAGATAATCAGGATCAGGGATCTGCACCGGGTCACGAATGATCGACTTGTCCTTTCGTCCCAGGTCCCCAGAGAATGCGACAGTGATCTTCGTGTCCGTATCATCGGTGATATCGAAGACGGCAAGAGAAGAGCCCAGGATATGGCCGGCGTCATAGAAGGAGAGAGCCACCTTCGGGGTGATCGGCAGCGGCCGTTCGTATGAGATACTCACCATCTGATTGAGTGCCTTCAGGACATCCTGTTCATCATACAGGGGTTCATCCTCGAACTCCCTCCCCGCTCTGGCAGCATCTTTCCTGAGGAACTGGATATCACGGGCCTGGATCCTGGCACTATCTGCCATGATCAGCGCAGCAAGGTCTCTGGATGCTGCCGTGGTGTAGATATTACCGTCAAACCCATGCTTGGGAAGCAGCGGCAGCATCCCGCAGTGATCATAGTGGGCATGGGTGAGGATGACCGCCGCCACTGATCTCACCTGTTCAGCTGCAGCGCGGTTCTTCTGCTCGGCCTCTTTTCGTCTGCCCTGGAACGCACCGCAGTCTATCTGCAGGATCGTATCATCGATCTGCAGGAAATGCCGTGATCCGGTCACTTCCCCAGCAGCCCCTTCTGAGAATAGCTCAAGTCTCATCTTCTGCTCCTTTGCCGTATCGGATCTCTCAAGTATAGAGCCCGTGAGGCTGAATTGCCAGAAGATAATCACCGGACCTGCTGTACTGGAAGGGAAAGCACTTCCTGATGCTCAGCCTGAGATCAGGGTCTCACAGCTCCCTGCAGATATCCTTCCTGCCGTGTTGAGCCGGTATTCCTTCGATTTTCCTGCTATGTGTCATTGTGCAAACGACATATTTCTGTATGATAGAGAGATCACAGGGGGAGCACTATGAGCACAGGACATATGACCGCAAAACAGTATACGATCGAGGTACTCAACGGCATGGCGCAGGGACTCTTCGCATCGCTGATCATCGGTCTGATCCTCAAGCAGATCGGGATCTTCACCGGCTGGCAGGCACTGGCGCAGTTCGGTCAGATCGCCCAGTATATGATGGGTCCGGCCATCGGGGCGGGGGTCGCGTTTGCCGTACATGCCTCACCGCTTGGTATGTTCGCATCGATCATCACCGGGGCCATCGGGGCGGGAACGGTAGTCATCGCAGAGACGGGCGCGATGAGCCTTACCATCGGGGAACCGGTCGGAGCACTGATCGCAGCGCTCGTCGGTGCCGAGGTGGTGAAACTCCTGGCAGGCAGGACCAAGGTCGATATCATCCTGGTCCCTGCAGCGACGATCATCATAGGAGGATTGGCCGGCGTGCTCGTCGGTCCGGCTGTCGCTGCCATGATGGCCGGTATCGGATCGTTCATCAACTATCTGACCACCCTCTACCCGCTTCCCATGGGAATACTCATTGCCGTCAGCATGGGAATGATCCTGACCCTCCCGATCAGCAGCGCCGCTATCGCGATCTCCCTTGGACTCAGCGGTCTCGCAGCCGGGGCATCGACCGTCGGCTGTGCCTGTCAGATGGTCGGGTTCGCTGCAGCGAGCTACCGTGAGAACGGTATGGGGGGACTGGTGAGTCAGGGACTGGGTACCTCCATGATCCAGATACCCAACATCATCAGGAACCCGAAGATCTGGATCCCGCCGATCATCGCCTCCGCGATCCTCGGACCGTTCTCGACACTCCTGTTCAAGATGGAGAACAACAGGATCGGCGCGGGCATGGGGACCAGCGGGCTGGTCGGACAGTTCGCCACCTGGGAGGTGATGGGCAGTGAGGCTCTGCTGCCCATGCTGCTGCTCCACTTCATCCTGCCGGCACTCATCACCCTGATCATCAGTGAGTTCATGAGAAGACGGGGCTGGATAGCCTATGGGGATATGGCCCTCAGGCCTCTGCACGAGAGATAGAATCCCTACTGGCTCGGAGGAGCGTATTTCGACAGGATCAGCTCCTGAGTCCCGCTACGCAGAGGAGCCGTCCCGGTGACCGGGACGGCTCCTCTGCTCTACCTATATGCCCTGAGAGTCTGTTTCCAAACCCTCAGCCCTGCACACACGGCAGTGATCACTGCCGTGTGTGCCTGGATCAGGCAGCTGTCACAGGGCCTCTGCGGCTTCCACGACCGCCTCAGCGGTGATACCGAAGAGCTTATAGAGTTCATCAGCAGGTGCTGATTCCCCGAAGGTCCTCATACCGACGATCCTGCCCCCGAGACCGACATACTTGTACCAGTAATCAGCGAAGGCAGCCTCTACAGCAACTCGTTTGGTCACCTGTGCAGGAAGTACCGATTCACGGTATGCAGCACTCTGCTTCTCGAAGACCTCAGGAGAGGGCATCGATACCAGTCGCACGCTGCTGCCGTTCTTCACCAGAGTCTCTGCCGCCGCTTTGGCGATCTCCACTTCTGATCCGGTTGCGATCAGAATGATCTGTGCATCGGGACTGCTTTCCCAGAGTACATACCCACCCTTCGCGATAGCTGCCACCTGTTCAGGGGTTCGCTCCTGCGGGCTCAGATTCTGTCGACTGAGGATCAGAGCGGTCGGTCCGTCCAGTCGCTTGATCGCTGATTTCCAGGCCACTGCAGTCTCGACGGCATCGGCCGGTCTCCAGCTCTCCATGTTGGGAGTCATGCGCAGCGAAGCGATCTGTTCCACCGGCTGATGGGTCGGTCCGTCCTCCCCCAGTCCGATGGAGTCATGGGTATAGACGAGGATATCACGGAGTCCCATCAGGGAAGCCATTCGCACAGCGTTCCTGGCATACTCCATGAAGATCAGGAAGGTCCCGCTGTAGGGGATGAACCCTCCATGCAGGGTCAGACCATTCATGATGGCAGTCATCCCGAACTCACGTACACCGTAGTGTGCATAGTTGGCCGCAGCATCATCTCCTGTCAAGGCTTTTGATCCGCTCCAGGTGGTCAGGTTCGAGGGTGCCAGATCAGCAGAGCCTCCGAACAGTTCAGGGAAGAGCGGGCCGAGTGCTTCGATCGCCATCTGAGATGCCTTTCTGGAAGCCACTTTGACACCCTTCTCCTGCAGTCCTGCGATATACTCATCAAAGGTCCTCTCCCATCCTGCGGGGAATTTCTTTGTCATCCTTCTGGTGAATTCAGCAGCTTCCTCCGGATAGGCGGCAGCATACGCTGCGAACATCGTATCCCAATCCTTCTGCAGTCCTGCACCTTTCTCCGTACAGTCCCAGGCCTGATAGATCTCCTGCGGGACGAAGAAGGGCTGTTCATGTTCCCATCCGAGTGCCTTTCTGGTACGCGTGATCTCATCTGTTCCAAGGGGTGCCCCGTGGCAGGTCTCCTTGCCCTCTTTGTTGGGTGAGCCGAACCCGATGCGAGTCTTGCAGCAGATGATCGTGGGATGTTCGGTATCAGCATGGGCGGCTTCGATCGCACGCTCTATCGCCTGTGCATCGTGACCGTCCACCGCTTCCAGAACCTGCCAGCCGTAGGAGGCAAAGCGTTGTGCGGTATCGTCGGCGAACCAGCCTTCGACTTCTCCGTCGATCGATATGCCGTTATCATCATAGAAGAGGATCAGCTTGCCGAGGTTCCACACCCCTGCGAGTGATGCTGCCTCATGAGAGATACCTTCCATCAGACATCCGTCACCGGAGAACACATAGGTGTGATGATCCACCAGAGGGAAGCCCTCTTTGTTGAAGGTCGCAGCAAGGATCTTCTCAGCCGCAGCCATACCGACGGCATTGGCGATCCCCTGACCCAGTGGCCCGGTGGTCGTCTCGACACCTGGAGTCACCTTGTACTCAGGGTGTCCTGCGGTCTTCGAGTGCAGCTGTCGGAATCTCTTGAGCTGCTCAAGAGGAAGGTCGTAACCGGTCAGATGAAGCAGGGAATAGATGAGCATCGATGCGTGTCCGTTCGAGAGCACGAATCGGTCTCTGTTCACCCATGATGGATCCTTTGGATTATGACGCATGGTGCGTCTCCAGAGGACCTCAGCGATGTCTGCCATGCCCAGCGGTGCCCCGGGATGTCCCGAGTTCGCCTGCTGCACGCCATCCATGCTCAGGATTCGTACAGCGTTGGAAATTTGCCTATGATCCATGTGTATTGCCCCTTTGAATTAGTATGTGATACCTGTGTACTCTACACTATTTCTGCAGTCGTGAAAAGCAAGCGGGGCTGCTTGCAGGATATCTGTCATGAGCTGGAGATATAGAGGGTCTCCCAGCTCTCAGGTACCGGATCTCCCTCCAGCAGTCCCCCAAGTCCCTCCATCAGTCTGGAGAAGACCCCGGTCTGCATGTACTGCTGAGCGAAGTGCTGATCCTCCCAGACTCCCAGCGCCAGAAGGGTCTGCCCCTGCATCAGCAGCTGCATATGGATGAGTCCATCCTGTGCTGCTGCCGGGCGACCTGCAATCTCCTCCCAGATCGTTGCCGCCTGCTGTACACATCCTGCTCTGCACGTATATCTCAATGCTGCTGTGAACATCTATCACTCCTTTCTGGCTGTTGCAGCCGGTAAAGATCACTCTGACTGATGATCTGCATCCCTGAGTGCCGGTACAGCCTGAGAGCAGCAGTGTTCATGCTGTTCACCTCAAGACTGACACGCTCATAGAGTCCCCCGCTCAATCGCTGCAGGATCGCTCTGAACATCCCCATCCCGTAACCCTGCTGCCGGTATTCCGGCAGGATGCCGAAACTGTAGATGAACGGCTGTCTCTCGTATGAGATCGCCGCTATGCCTACGGGCACAGAGAGCCCGCCGGGCGACTGATCACGAGAGGCGATCAGGAATTCCCGCTCTGGAGACCTCAAGGTCGCACGTACTATGGATGCAGAGCTCAGCAGTCCTTCCTGAAAGATCCGGGCAGTCATGCGCGCTGTCCGTTCGAAGTCCTCTTCCCCTATCGGGACGACCGTCACTGCCGTTCCCGGTTCCGTCGCTGGTGCTTGATCACAGAGATCCATGGCAAGAAGGTATTCACTGAAGGCATAGGTGACAGGGAACGCCTCCTGAGGCTTGAACGACGGGCTGAGATCGGGGCGGTAGACCAGCAGCAGGCTGTGGTAGCCGAAGCCCTGCACATAGTCTGAGATCTCGGCCAACAGCCTGGAGAACAGTCCCCTCCTGCGCATCGCAGGGTGAGTGACGGCTGTGACTGTCACATCCTGTTCCCCGGGGGCGGACAGGAGCGCAAGAGCACACAGCTCATCTGCTTCATAGAGGGCGAAGTAGTTCTTCATGTGCGGATAGAGGTCCCTGGAGCTGTCACACTGCAGGTACCGCTCAAGACTCCCGTGAGTCGTGAGCAGTCGTTCGATCCCGGGGACCTGTGCCGGTTCTGCAGCTATCCCTGAAACGCCTCGCAGCATGGGTCTACCCTCCGTACGTACAGGAGAGGACTTCATTGACAGTCCTGATCAGCAGTTCGTTACTCACCGGCTTGGCGACGAACTCTTTCATGCCCAGTCCTTTGAGCATGGACACCTGCTGCATATCAGCATAGCCTGAGACCATGATCACCTTGACATCGGGATCGATCCCCTGCAGCTCTTTGAAGGTATCGAACCCGTTCTTCAGCGGCATGATCATATCGAGCAGCACCAGATCATAGGGCTGGACAGCTGACCGGTAGCGTTCTACAGCGACTGTCCCGTTCTCTGCGGTATCTACCACATAGCCTGCAGCTTCGAGCATGTTCCGCATCAGATACCTCAGCAGCCGTTCATCATCGACGATGAGCAGCCGGCGGCGGTTCCCATCGCTGGGCAGTCCCTGCACATCGGAATCCGACAGCCTCTGAGGCTTCTGCTCTTCGGGTACAGCGGTATACCGGGGGAAGAGCAGCGTGAAGGTGGTGCCAACCCCCGGAGCCGTATCCACGATGATACTGCCCTCATGGCTGATCACCGTCCTCCTGACGGCGGCAAGGCCCATACCTGTTCCCATGCCCGCCTGCTTGGTCGTGTAGAACGGCTCGAAGATCTGTTTCAGGATATGGGGATCCATCCCGCTGCCGGTGTCGGTGACCGCTATTGACACATACTCGCCTGATGGGAGGGTCCTCCCGTCTTCGGTCACGGTCTGCTCGTCGAGCCGCTCACGTCTCACCGTGAAGGTCACACTCCCGTTCTCCCCGATGGCATCCGCTCCATTGAGTCCGAGATTGATCAGGCTGTTCTCGATCAGCACACGTTCTCCATAGATCATCAGCTGCTCATCCCTGATATCGACGATCAGAGCGATGCGCTTATCCACGGTCCGCATCAGAAGGTCCTTCATATCGTGGACGACAGCTGTGATATCGATCGCACTCCGGTCGGTACTGTCCTTACGGGAGAAGGCCAGCAGCTTCGCTGTCAGTGCTCTTGAACTCTCCGCCGCATGGATGATACTGCTGATATACCGCTTGTGCGGCTCCTGCTGAGTCTCAGCCTCAAGCAGCTGCGCATAGCCGAGGATCGCCATGATCTGATTGTTGAAATCATGGGCGATCCCGCCTGTAAGCTGCCCGACCACCTGCATCTTCTCAGCCTGGCGCAGGCGTTTCTGCACTTCATGCTGTTCGGTGATCTCGATGACACTGGTCATGATCGCATCATGCCCCTTCCAGAGGAACGGGGCTTTATGCACAAGATAATGCCGTTCCCTCTGATCGGACGGGTCAATAAAGACACGTTCGGGGAAATCGATCGGGGTACCTGCAGCCATCACCTGAGCATCGAGCGAATCGAACCCCAGATCCCCGAAGGTGCTTCGTACCGCATCATGGAGGGCTTTTCTCCCACCGGCCACGATATCCCGGGGATCAGCATGCAGGATCTCACCGGCTGCGGTATTGACGAAGAAGATATGGTTCGATGGTCCGTACTGTTCAGCGACCACCGGATGGGGGAACATATCAAGAGACTGCTGCAGCATCGCCGTATGCTCTTTCTCGATCTGCTTCGAGCGATAGACCAGCAGGGTCAGCAGTACTGACCCTGCAGAGAGGATCATCAGAGCTGAGAGGGCCCAGATCACAGACGGGTCGAGTCCTTCCCTGCCGTTGATCACCGTACTCCCGGCAGGCAGGTCGGAGACGGAGATCCCATGTTCCTTCATGGCAGGGTAATGGAATATATAGGAACTGCTTCGATAGATCAGCGCAGGGGATGGACTACCCGTAAGTACCTCCAGAAGGAGACGGGCAAGCCGTCTGCCGTCCTCTCTGCCGCTTCTCACATATCCGCCCACAGCGGAGGTGGTCCCGAGCCCGAGATCGTTGATCAGATAGATCGGGGCCTCTGAGCGTTCTACAGCTGAGAAGTAGGTAGCGGTATCTATATAGGTGCCGGCTGCATCGATCACGAAGTGCATCGGGACGATGATGGCATCCTCTGGTATCATGCTCATCTTTTCAGCGAGCTCATCGATCGTCATATCGGTGAGATAGGTGACCGTATACCGCTGCTGCAGTCCCTGCTCACTGATGAACTGCTCTATATGAGAACGGTCACTCAGACCGGTCGCACTCTGGTCATGGATGAGGATGATTTCGCTGGTTTCAGGATGCTGCGATACGGCAAAGAGCAGCGAGTGTTTCAACCCATCTTCCTGTACGATACCGTAGAGGTGATCGATACCTGCTGCCATCGCTTCATCGAAGTCATTGATCCCCATGAAGACCACCGGGATCTCGGAGCCGAGCACCGCTCTGTACGAGCGCAGCAGTTCGAAGGCGCTGTCATCGGAGGTCATGATCGCATCCGGTGGGGCTGCTGCGTACTTACGTTCGAGCAGGCTGAGGAATCCATCAGTGATCAGCTGAGATGAGAACCGTTTGGCATCGAGATGTTCTATGAACAGTTCGACCGAGGGTTCCTCGTTGAGCACCTCAGTGATCCCCTCGGTGATACGATCAGTCCACTCATATCCCTGATGATAGGAATCGATATAGAGCACACGAAACTGCGGCTCAGCCGAAAGACCGGAGAGGAGCACAGCCAGCAGACACAGCAGGATCATTCGTTTTTTCATCATCTCCATTCTACCCTGTCCCTGCTCACTCTGACTACCATGAATAGTGAGCCTGAAGAAAAAACATCGGGTACGGCTCTGCGCATGGACAGGGAACTCTGTATATAGATCAACAGCTACGGACTATATAGAGTGAGACAGGCCTGCATGAAACGATCACTGTCCATCCTGCCTGAATATGTGCGGGAATTCGGGTAAAACCTGTAATCTTCTGGACATAGACATGTTAAGATACTATATAATGAGAAGTGAAAAATGAGTAATGAGGAAGCACATGAGAAACAAACCATGGTTGACAGCAGCTGTACTGCTGGTCCTTGCCACGATGAGCGTGAGTGCAGCTGATGCCCGGTATCAGGCGATGGGCGGGGCCTTCACCGCTATCGGTGATGATGCGAACACGATCGTTGCAAACCCCGCAGGTCTGGGATTCCTGAGAGACAGCACCGCTACCTTCGCAAGCACCTTCTCCCTCCACCCGACCTTCTCCGCTTTCACCTTTGAGGAGGACTCTGTTGCTGCACTCGGAGGGGCATCACCGTTCGACCTGCGATACTACAGGCCCCATGGGAACCAGCATGTCCCGGACTCCTATGTCTACCACTATGATTATGTTTCATATGAGAGTGACTACTATATAGATGACGCTGAACAGACTACGTTCGATGCTGCGCTCATCGATCTGGGGTTCGATACCGATGGAGATGAACAGATCAGTGAAGATGAGTATGATGATATGCAGTCCTGGGCAGGGACTGTCGCCCTCTTCGATATCATCGCATCCCACTTCAACTCCATCTCCTTCGAGAGTGATACCTCATTCATCGATCGGAATGTCGGTTTCTCCTACCAGAAAGCCCTCTCAGCTGCCGGTTCACTCGGAAGCACAGACCCAGAGAGCCTTACGCTGATAAGTCGGAACACCTACTCCGGGGCACTTGCCCATCAGATGGGTAATCTCTCCCTGGGAGCGAGTGCCACCTATGCCTCGGTCAGGACGATCACCAGGGATACTCCGCAGTTCGCAGACTATGAAACATCCTGTGAAGAATTCCAGGAATACTTCAATACCGATGACCCCGATGAGATGGGCATGATGATGATCGATGGACGGCTGTTCGATGATGCTGAGAAACACACCTCCTTCTCTCTGGGAGCAGGGGTCATGGTATCGATGGGATCTCTCACCGCAGGTGCTGCCGTACAGGACCTGATCCCGCTGGTATTCTCCGAACAGGAGATCCCTGATGCAAGTCAGTGGATAGGAGAACACCTGAATGTGGGTATCGCCTATGAGTCCAACCGAAAGAAGATCGACCACAGCGATGATCTGATCAATCTGCTGCTGGCAGCTGATGTGAAACAGGCAGGCAGCAGGGAGCACAGAACGCTGCACCTTGGTGCTGAACTGGGACTGAGTCTTGCCGAGTTCATCACCGCAGATGTGAGAGCCGGCTATATGCAGGAGCTCAACCAGTCGTTCGAGGAGATCCTTGATGGAGATCTGTGGGACACCGAAAGTGGTATCCTATCAGTGGGGATGGGGGCCAAGGTCTTCATGGCTCGATTAGATATGGCGCTGTCACTACCGGCGGTGTTCTTTCAGGAACTGCTGATGCACGGAGATGTGGATGAGGATTTCATAGCAGGTCTGCCTCCTACTGCAGGACCTCAGTTCACCATGACCGGCAGCATCGTCTTCTGAGACTGCCGGGAATACCACATCTGTCCTGATAGTACGAAGAAGGGACTGTCGAAGCGGTCATCTCTGACCGGTTCGGCAGTCCCTTCTGTATGTATATACCTCGTGGCATCACCAAATGTGATCGATCAGTCCCTGCGATCCCTAGGAAGAGGCCTGCAGCAGGGTCGTATCAACCTGAGCACAGTCCTGGCAGTAACCGGTGCAGTAGATATGTTCATCGGTGATCGAGAAGCCTTCCGGGATCCCGTACATCAGGGCATTCTTCTGTACCGGGAAGTCATAGACCTCTCCGCATGAGAGACATTTGAAGTGTCCGTGGATGGAGGTATCGGCATCGAACCGTACTTCGTTGTCTTCGATCATGACTTTCTGCACCACATTGACACTGTGGAACAGTTTGAGCGTATTATAGACGGTAGTCTTCGATAGCGTCGGAAGCCCCGGTGAGAGTTCCCGATAGATCGTGTCCACTGTCGGATGATTCTTCTTATCAACAAGATATTCATAGATCTTGATCCTCTGATACGACGGTTTGATGCCGTGCGTCTGCAGTATCTGAACAGCCTCTTGTCTTGACATACTTTTTGTATCCTCCGATTGAATACTCATACTATAGCAATAGCATAATCAATTCAATTGTGTAAATGTGCGTATCGTGCAGGTTGGCCCCTCCTCTGGGGGATCGCCTGCGCTCATGCTCAGCAAGCCCATTCTCACCTATATGAAGACTCTGCATCATGACCATACCGGCAGAACCTCCAAGCCCATGGTACAGAGAGGGCTGCTTACTTATATGTGATAATAAACCATAACTGTAATTATTACAATGTCGATCAGCTATGACGAAGGCAGTTTTCCCATTACTCTATAGGAAAAGAACAGAGAATGTAGTACTATTGTTGCTATATGAGAAGGAAACCGTTACGTTACTGCCTACTACTTGTGATCTCCTGTTCATTGCTGATTGCTTCAGGCTGTGCTACGACCGCACAGACCCCGGCAGACAGATCCTATAAGCCGATCAGCGGTTCCATCCCTCTCGATAGTTCCATCATCCTCAAGAAGGCCGTCGCAGTCGAGATTCAGCTGCTTGATGTGACCATCCCCAGTGAAGAGGCAAAGCAGCTCTCCAAGCAGATCATCAAGAATCCCAAGAAGACACCCGTGAACTTCTCACTGCGCTTCGAGGAGACCGATATACAGGCTTTCGGCTCCTACGTGGTCCGTCTGGCGGTATTCGAAGGAGAGACGAAGATCTATGAGAGTCTGCGCGATATCGGGGTACTCACCAAAGGCAACCCTGATACGATCGATATACCCCTGCGGCAGATCTACTGAAGATCTCTGGCATACTACCACTCCGGGCACATCGCATGAGATGAGCTGTACACGTTCCCCGTATGCAGCTGCATGAAAAAAATCTGTATATATATTACATAATATGTTGACTTTTTTGTATTTTTTGCATAAATATACAGTATGGAACAACAAATACGGTTGTTTCTGTATAATTATTTACTAGTACCCAAAGGCGAAGGTGAGAAATGAAGAAAGAAAAGATTATTTTAGCGTACAGCGGCGGACTCGATACCTCGGTCATCCTGAAATGGCTGGACAACAAAGGGTTCGATGTCATCGCATATGTTGCCGATGTCGGACAGAATGAGGACTTCAAAGCCATCGAAGAGAAGGCGTATGCCACAGGGGCTTCCAAAGTATATGTGGAAGATCTCAAAGAAGAACTGGTCACTGACTACATCTTCCCGGCTATGCAGGGAAATGCCATATATGAAGGGCGCTACCTGCTGGGTACTTCGATCGCCCGTCCACTCATCGCCAAACGCCATATAGAGATAGCCAAGAAAGAGGGAACCCGGTATGTCTCACATGGGGCCACCGGAAAGGGGAACGATCAGGTTCGTTTCGAGTTCGGGTTCTATGCCCTGATGCCCGATGTACAGATCATAGCTCCCTGGAAGGACCCTGAGTTCCTGGAGCAGTTCAAGGGACGAAGCGACCTGATAGCCTATGCTGATGCCTACAACATACCGATCAAAGCTTCCACGGCAAAGCCCTACAGCGAAGATGAGAACCTGCTGCACATCAGTCACGAAGCGGGGATCCTCGAGGATCCTGCCATGAGATGTCCTGAAGATGTCTTCTCCCTGACAAAATCACCTCAGGAGGCTCCTGATGAGGAGACGATCATCAAGATCACCTTCGAGGACGGTATACCGGTACAGGTGCTCAATGAGAACGATGGTACGGTGAAGACCGACCCGCTGGAACTCTTCCTCTACCTCAATGTCATCGGTGGAGAGAATGCGATCGGCAGGATCGACATGGTCGAGAACCGATACGTCGGAGTGAAATCACGAGGAGTCTATGAGACACCGGGAGGAGCACTGCTCTGGGAGGCACATAGAGACCTTGAAGGGGTCGCCATGGATAAAGAGGTGATGCACCTGAGAGACATGTTCATTCCCAAATTCGCCGAACTGATCTATAACGGTCTGTGGTTCTCCCCTGAGATGGATTTCATCCTCAGTGCGATCTACAAGAGTCAGGAAGATATTACCGGTGAAGTACGGCTTGCCCTCTATAAGGGGAACATCATGACCATCGGCAGGACATCCCCTACCTCACTGTACAATCAGGACCTCTCGAGCATGGAAGTCGAAGGCGGGTACAATGCCGTTGACTGTAAAGGGTTCATCAACATCAATGCCATGAGGCTCAAAGCCCATAACGTGGTGCTGAGAAAGAACGGCCCGTACAACTGGAGACTCGAAGGACACGAAAGACAGCAGTAGGCTCAAAGCAATCCATTTCCATGTATAGCATGTATAGCATATATTCGGGGCGGTCTGGTATGACCGCCCCATCTTCGTTCTGCAGCCTGTCACTGAGGCGATCAGGGATACCCCCTGCCTCATCGGAGGTACTCAGAGCGTGTGCTCCACGTGAGGATGCCTCGGTCTGAACGATCTGATGATCAACCCGAGCAGCAGCACCGAGGTGGTGACCGACCAGAACGAGATCAGTTCCTGAGCATCTGATGCCCCGGCTGAGAAGACGAAGGTGTCGAGTTGCGGGAAGGCCGCTATGAGATGATCGAGCAGCAGTCCGAAGACCAGACTTCCGATGACCAGCACAGAGACGTACTGTACCGCATACCTCCTGCCCATCTTCTTCGAGAGGACCAGCAGTGTGGCGATATTGGTCGCAGGTCCTGCCAGCAGGAATACGAAGGCAGTCCCGAGCGATGCCCCTTTCGCGATGAGCAGCACCGCGATCGGTATGCTCGAAGTCGAGCAGATGTAGATGGGGATCCCCACAGCGACCATGCTCAGCATACCGATGATCCCGGAACCGAAGACACTCCCTGCGAAGAACCCCTCGGGTATACTCACCGAGAGCAGCCCTGCGATTGCCAGTCCGATGAGGAAATGCTTCCCGATATCATCGATGAAATCGAGGAATCCGTATCGAAAGGCATCTGATAGAAACTTCAGCACAGCACGGAACAGCGAATCAGGGACAGCAGGCGCCTGAGCACCGTGGGTATCGGTGTGACAGCTGCTGCAGGTGCAGCTATGCTCTTCAGCAGGCTGAGCAGGACCTTCAGATCCAGAGGGATCAGCCGTTCTTGCAGCGGGGACGATGAGTGAGACGATCCCTCCGATGGTCCCGAGCAGGAAGGCACTCAGCGGTCTGTAGAGTGCCATGAGCGGGCCCATCATCCCATAGGTGGCGGCTATGCTGTCGACCCCCGTCTGCGGAGTGGAGATGAGGAATCCGGTGACGGCAGGGGTGGATGCACCGCTGTCCCGCAGGAACAGGGCGGTCGGGACCACACTGCACGAACAGAGCGGAAGGGGTACTCCGAACAGGGAGGCCTTGAGCACTGACCCAAGCGATGCGTTCCCGATGTGTCTGCTGATGAACGAGGCTTTCATCGTCTGAGAAAGGACTCCTGCTATCCCCATGCCCAGCACCAGATACGGGGCCATCTGCAGGAACAGCAGCAGGATCTCATGGAGCAGCTTCAATACGATCATCGCTGTGCCTCCTGTACATGCTGCATCCCGATCTGCAGGATCTGTGCGATGTGCTGATCATTCAGGCTGTAGTAGACCTTACGCCCCTCTTTCCGATAGGCAACCAGCCTGAGAAGTCGCAGCGTCGAGAGCTGGTGACTGACAGCTGCCTGCTGCAGACCGATCGCATCGGTCAGAGCCTGCACATGCTGCTCACCCTGCAGCAGTTGAAAGAGTATCCGTAACCGTGTGGTATCACCGAAGGTCTTGAAGAAGTCCGCCAGATCACAGACCTCCTCTTCTACCGGCAGTATAGGTTCATCCATTCAGGTCGCTCCTTATATATGTTTATATGTATATATAAACATATGTACATATCTTTTGTCAACAGGTTTCGTGAATCTACCGGCATATGATTCACAAGAGAATGAAAACCAGCTATGATGATCAAAAGAACACGAAGCTCTGCAGAAAAGGAGAACCTTCATATGCATACTGACACAGCAGCGATGAACACGATAGGATGGATCGGGACCGGAGTCATGGGAAGATGGATGTGCAGCCATCTGCTCAAGGCGGGGTATCAGGTCGTCGTCCATAACAGAACGAAAGAGAAGGCACAGCCGCTGCTGCAGGAGGGTGCCCGATGGGTGGACTCCCCTGCTGAAGCAGCACGTCAGTCACAGATCATCTTCACCATCATCGGCTACCCGAAGGATGTACAGGAGGTCTATTTCGGTCCTGATGGCATCATCGAAGCCCTCAGTGAGGGGGCGATCACGATCGACATGACCACCACCTCCCCGTCCCTGTCAGTGAGGATCGCTCAGGCCTGTACCCACAGGGGAGCTCATGCGCTTGATGCGCCGGTCTCAGGAGGCGACGTGGGGGCCAGGGAGGCACGGCTTGCGATCATGGCAGGTGGAGAGAAGCAGGTATTCGATCAGGTCCTGCCGCTGTTCGAGCTGATGGGCAAACATATCATGTACGAGGGAGCAGCGGGTTCAGGACAGCATACCAAGATGTGCAATCAGATCACGATCGCAGGGACGATGATAGGGGTCTGTGAAGCGATGCTCTACGGGGCCCGGGCGGGACTGGATATGGAGAAGATGGTGGGGACGATCAGCAAGGGTGCAGCAGGCTGCTGGACGCTGGACAATCTGGCCCCGAGGATCATCAAGAAGGATTATGATCCGGGATTCTTCGTCGATCACTTCATCAAGGATATGGGGATCGCCCTCGAGGAGGCAGCCCGCATGGGTATCGCGCTTCCCGGACTGGCGCTGGTCCACCAGCTCTACCTTGCCGTACAGGCTTCAGGTCACGGGCTGGATGGGACACAGGCGCTCATCGGGGCGCTTGATCGCCTTTCGCAGGCACGAATCTTCTCGTGATGCCCTCCTGCCTGCGGGACCGGCGTACGATACGGTCCATCAGCATCCTGACCAGAGAGGGGAACAGCTGGTTGAGCAGATAGATCATCTTCCCCGATGAACCCGGGATGATGAGGAACCTCCCCCTGCGCAGACCGCTCATGCAGGCTGCGGCCACCTGATCGGCCTGCAGGAGCGAGGCATTCCCGGAGATCGCGAAAGTCTCGGGAGGTTTCGTCGTATTCTCCTTCTCCAGCTGCGGGGTCTGGGTATCGGGAGGACAGAGGACCGAGACACCGATACCTTCTGGCTTCAGCTCGTTACGCAGGGCCTGAGAGAATCCTATGATCCCGAACTTCGATGAGCTGTAGGCTGTGTACCCGTAGGTGCCTATGAACCCGGCCACTGATGAGACATTGACGATGTGGGAGCCGTCTCTCATGTGAGGGATGAGGGCGTGAGTCACTGCGGCAGTACCAAGCAGATTGATGGTGATCGTCTGTGTGAAGACTTCGAAGGGCAGCTTGAAGAAGTGATCAGGATGAGCCATCCCGGCACAGTTGATCAGCAGGTCGGGAGCTCCGTAGAGCCTGATGGCTTCAGCCGTACGACGGAGGACATCATTCTGTGATGCCACATCCATGGTCATGGTATGGACTCGTGCCTCATCAGCAGCGCTGCACAGCTGTGCCGCCGCTTGACTGAGCCGCTGCTGATCACGGGCGAACAGCACGACCGCACTGCCTTCAGAGAGCACCTGCTGTGCTATCGCGTAGCCTATTCCGCTCGAACCGCCGGTGATATAGACCAGATCCCATGTCTTTCTCATAGTTTGCGCCTTTTTTGCATATGTTTATGTATAAATATACAGAATCAAGAGCTCTTGCCAAAAGTTCTGAATTTTTATACACTATACCTACAGCTGGTGAAGGAACCAGCATACCAAAGTATATCGTATAAGCGAATGTATGAACACCGATTTTCATCAGAACCCTGTATCACCGTATCAAGCAGCCTGTGAATCATGACGGCAGAACTGTTCCCGGAACTGCCCGCTTGTATCGCAAGAACCATAAGCATATGATGCAGCCTCGTCTGATCATGATATGATTACTGAAAGAAGTCACGTTACCAGGAGACCACACCGTAACAAGTGTATTAGGAGGTATTTCTGTATATGAAAAAAGCAAAACTCTATATTGATGATCAGGAGGTGTATGAGATCCCCGTGTTGGAAGACAACATGAAGGGCATATCTCTCGACATCAGGAACATTCGCAAAGATACAGGTATGATCACCTATGATCCGGGTTTCGGTAATACGGGATCCTGTCAGAGTGCCATCACCTATCTTGACGGTGAGAAAGGGATCCTCCAGTACCGGGGCTATCCCATCGAAGAGCTCGTCGAGGAGTGTGACTTCGTGGAAGTCGCCTACCTGCTGATCCACGGAGCTCTCCCCGATGCGAAGGAGCGGTACAAGTACCAGGAACTGCTCAATCAGCACTCCATGCTCCATGTCGATATGCTCGATTTCTTCAGGAAGTACCCCGATCATACCCACCCCATGTCCATCCTCGCGGCAATGGGTGTCTCGCTCTCGGCCTTCTATCCTGAGATCAACCTCGAAGAGGACCCTGAAGCACAGATGGACCTTACCGTAACGCGGCTGCTGTCCAAGATGCGTACCATCGCAGCCTTCACCTACCGGAAACTCATCGGTGCGGAGTTCGTCAACCCCAGCTACCAGTACTCCTACTGTGCCAACTTCCTCAATATGATGTTCCATTCACCGGTACGGGAATACACCCCCAACCCGGTACATGTCAGAGCACTGAACAAGCTGCTCATCCTCCATGCCGACCATGAACAGAACTGCTCTACCACTGCAGTACGGCTCATCGGCAGTTCTGAGGCAAATCTCTATGCAGCGGTATCTGCCGGTATCTGTGCCCTGTGGGGACCGAGACACGGCGGGGCGAATCAGGCAGTCATCGAGATGCTCGAACAGATACGTGATGACGGTATCACCGTCGATGAGGCAGTGAAGAAGGCCAAGGACAAGGATGATCCATTCCGCCTCATGGGATTCGGTCACAGGGTCTACAAGACCTATGACCCGAGAGCGAGGATCGCACGTAAACTCTGTGCTGAAGTCCTTGAGGATCTCGGCGAAAGTGATCAGCTGCTCGAGATAGCTATCGAACTTGAACAGCATGCACTCAATGATGAGTACTTCATCGAACGTAATCTCTATCCCAATGTGGATTTCTATACCGGGATCATCTTCAGAGCGATGGGGATCCCCACGAACATGTTCACGGTCATGTTCGCCCTCGGCAGACTTCCCGGGTGGATCGCCCACTATCTTGAATGGAACCATGACCCCTATGAGAAGATCGGCAGACCGAGACAGCTGTACACCGGACCGACGGTACGGCATGTGATCCCGCTCGAAGAACGCTAGTCAGGGCTGTTGCCGGCTGCACGTTCAGCCGGCTGCTTCCCCATACCATCAGCTCTCTCAGCTCTTTGACTGAACAGGCCTCCATCTTCTGCAAGATGGAGGCCTGTTTGCTCATGCTCCGGGATTCAGCTATACCTCAGCCCTGAGAGGTGATCGGTCACAGAGCTTCTATGATGGTCTTCATGTGTTCTGCGAAGGCGCTGCAGGAGACCTGCACCGCGTCTTCCATCTGAGATGAGAAATCGATGGTCACCTGTCTGCTGTCGATAGCCTTCCGGACCCCTTCGAGTACCAGATCAGCTGCTTCGGTCCAGCCGAGATAGCGGAGCATCATCTCACCGGAGAGTACCAGTGAGAGCGGGTTGGCAAGGTCCTTCCCTGCGATGTCCGGGGCTGTCCCGTGAGTCGCTTCGAAGATGGCTATACCGGTGGTATAGTTGATGTTCGCCCCGGGAGCGATACCTATCCCCCCGACTTCCGCAGCCAGTGCATCAGAGATATAATCACCATTGAGATTGAGCGTGGCAACCACGTCATAGCGTTCAGGATAGAGCAGGATGTTCTGCAGGAATGCATCGGCGATACAGTCTTTGATGACGATCTCTCTGCCGGTCTTCGGGTTGGTGAAGACCTTCTCTCCTGAGTTCTTTCCTTCTGTCGCACCGAACTCACGGACTGCCAGATCATAGCCCCAGGAACGGAAGCCGCCCTCGGTGTACTTCATGATGTTTCCCTTGTGCACCAGTGTCACTGAAGAGCGATCATTCTCGATGGCATATGCGATAGCAGCACGTACCAGACGTTCTGTCCCTTCCTGCGAGACCGGTTTGATACCGATCCCCGAGCTCTCTGGGAAGCGTATGGCCGTGACTCCCATCTCCTGCTGCAGGAATGCGATGACCTGTTTCACTTCATCACTGCCTGCAGCCCACTCTATCCCGGCGTAGATATCTTCGGTGTTCTCCCGGAAGACTATCATATCGACGTTCTGCGGTGATCTCACCGGTGAGGGTACCCCTGAAAACCACTGTACCGGCCGCTGGCAGACAAACAGATCGAGTCTCTGGCGCAGGGTAACGTTCAGGGATCTCATCCCCCCGCCTACCGGTGTCATCAGCGGTCCTTTGATAGCGACCCCGTACTCCTCGATGGCATCAAAGGTCTCTTCGGGAAGCCAGATGCCTTCTCCAAAGGTCTCCACAGACTTCCCACCGGCATAGATCTCTTTCCAGACCAGGCATTTTTTCCCACCGTAGGCTCTCTTCACTGCGGCAGAGAGGATCTTCTGGGCTGCCGGTGTGATATCTCTTCCGATACCATCACCTTCGATGAAGGGGATGATCGGATCATCGGGCACTTGAAGGACCCCTGCTTCTCGTATGATCTTCGTTCCTTCCATCATGCCTTCTCCTGTAGTGATCGCGTATAGTTCAATAGACCGCCTGAGAGCAGCAGAGCGATCTGACGTTCAGTGAAATCAGCGATGAGCGGGATGTCGATCCCCTTGGTCTCATCTCGCAGCATGACGATATGATCATGCTCTGCAGCTGTTTGTATGACTTCGCGCAGATCCGGGATGAGCAGCTTGTCATCCTGATCGATCCGGTCATAATCGGCTTTGTCTGCGAAGACAAAGGGTATGATGCCGAAGTTGAACAGATTAGCCATATGGATCCGTTCGATCGAGGTGGCTATAACGGCTTTGACGCCCAGGTACATGGGGCAGAGCGCAGCATGTTCACGGCTGGATCCCTGTCCATAGGAATCATTGGCAATGATCACATTGTGCAGTCCCTGATCTCTGGAGGCTGCAGCCCGTGCAGGGAAGAGCGGATCCACCGGTTCGAAGACGAAGGTGGAGTAGACCGGTACGTTCGATCGGTATTTCAAGCGTGAGCCTGCCGGCATGATATGATCGGTGGTGATCTTCTCTCCCACTTTTATCGTCGCGGTCCCTATAAGGTCACTCGGCAGCGGATCATTGACCGGAGGTTCTCCGATGTTCGGTCCTCGCAGGACCTCAACCCCGCTGCCCTCCTCGGGAGGGAATATGAACATGGAATCATCGATATCGAACGATGCAGGCATCTGCACGTTCGGGTACGCGATGTTCTTCTCATCCAGAGGATCGGTGAAGACCCCGTAGATCGCAGCAAGCGCTGCAGCTTCAGGACTGACAAGGTAGAGCTGGGCTGACGGGGTACCTGATCTTCCTTCGAAGTTCCTGTTCGAGGTCCGCAGGGAGACCGCATCGGTGCCGGGAGACATATGGTTCCCGATACAGAACCCGCAGGCACTTTCGAGGATCCGTGCACCTGCTGCGATGAGCTTGGCCAGATACCCCTCTTTGGCGAGCATGTTCAGCACTTCCCGAGACCCGGGGGCTATGCCCAGACTGACATGGGGACAGACATGCTGCCCGTCAAGGATCTCAGCCACGGTTCGCAGATCGCGGTAGGAGGAGTTGGTACAGGAACCGATGAGCACCTGATCAACCGGTTTACCACTGAGCTCTGCGATCGATACGATGTTTCCCGGGGAGTGAGGTGCTGCGGTCAGCGGTTCGACCTGTGAGAGATCTATGGTGATCGTCTTGTCATAGACGGCATCGGCATCTGCCTGCAGTTCGATCCACTGCTCTTCCCTGCCCTGGGCCTTCATGAAGGTCCGGGTCCGTTCATCACTGGGGAACAGTGATGTGGTGACCCCGCATTCGGCGCCCATATTGGTGATGGTCGCCCGATCAGGAACATCGAGTGATGCGACCCCGGGTCCGGAGTATTCGAACACGGTCCCCACATTGCCCTTCGTGCCGAACTGCTTCAGGACGGTGAGGATCACATCTTTTGCTGAGACCCAGGGTCTCAGCTCAGACTGCAGCTGGATGTTGACCACCTTCGGGGCGGTCATATAGAAGGGACCGCCGCCCATGGCCACAGCGACATCGATCCCGCCCGCACCCATGGCGAACATCCCGATACCGCCACCGGTGGGAGTATGTGAGTCAGAACCGAGCAGGGTCTTTCCGGGGATACCGAATCGTTCGAGATGCACCTGATGACAGATACCGTTTCCCGGTCGGGAAAAGACGATACCGTACTTTTGTGCCACCGACTGGAGGTATCGGTGGTCATCTGCATTCTCAAAGCCCACCTGAACGGTGTTGTGATCTATATAACTTACGGCAAGTTCATTCTGTGCACGTTCGATGCCCATGGCTTCGAACTGAAGATATGCCATGGTGCCGGTGGCATCCTGTGTCAGGGTCTGATCGATTCGAACAGCGATCTGGCTGCCTGCTTTCAGTTCGCCTTCGATCAGATGCTCCTGCAGGATCTTCTGCGCAATACTCTTTCCCATAAGTCCTTCCTTTTTATACGGTCGTCACAGGAGATTCCTGGGAGGACCGTTCACTGTGCTTCGTGGTACTGATACATGTATACCATGATTATGCAATAATAAGCCATTTTCTGTATATTTATCAAGTCTATATGCGGTTTGCACGAGCGCTTAGCCGGTTGTACCGCAAAAAGAGCAGCTGCAGGAACAGGATCAGCAGTGATACTGCGATACTCACTCCCATGACAGCGGCAAAGGATCCATACTGATAGATACTCCCTCCGAGTGATGATCCCAGGATCACCCCGGCGGTCAGCACGGCTTCATGGATCGCCATACGGGATTCACGGTCGACACTGCCTGCAGCACCGTGAAAGATACTGTTGGTATACAGTGCTGCGAAGGCGACACCGAAGAGCATGAAGAACAGGGACAAGGTGAGGAACGTGGTAGAGAACAGACCTGCCAGACAGGCCCCGGCAAGGAAGATCTGTGCGAAGAGCATGAGCTTCCGGTTGTACTGCCACAGGGAGCTTCTTCCCATCAGCACGAAGAACCCGGCTGTCACCAGCCCCCTGATGAGCAGGAGCATCCCGATGGTACTTTCACGCAGCAGCAGCTCTGCACGGGCATAGAGGGGAAAGACATTCATCGTGACCCCGAAGATGACATAGGCTGAGAACAGACCAAGCCAGGTGATATAGCGAAGGCTGGTGCTGCTGTCCTGCAGCCCGTGAGTTTTGGTATGGGCTTGACTCGATACGGTGGCTTTGATCTCGGGAACCGCTGCGGTAGCAATCACGATGCCGAGGAAGATCACTCCCATCAGGGCACCGGAGACCAGCACCGCAAGCGCTGCATGGTATTCAGTGAGGACTCCTGCAAGGTAGGGAGCGAACCCGATGCCGAGACTCCAGGAGAGGTTGAACCAGGAGATCCTTCTCGAGAGTTCTCCCCCCTCCATGCCACGGGTGAGCCAGCCCATGATGGGCGGCCAGTAGAGCGACATGAACAGGCCATAGGCCATGTAGCTGAGAAAGGCAACCCACGGCTGTGGTGCGAAGAGGATCAGAATACTGGTGATCATCATCCCTGAGGAGGCGATCTCCACGGCATGTCTGGGCTTCAGCCGGGATACGGCCCTCTTCAGGAACACGCATCCGAGAAAATAGGTGAGCGTAGCCGAAGAGGCAAAGAGCCCTATGGCCTGAGGACCCAGCTGGAAGGTATCTCTCATGAAGAAGACCAGTCCCAGCGTCAGCATCCCTATGGACATCTGCCCGATCAGGGCAGCACTGAGCAGGACGACTGCCTGTATATCTCTTTTTAATTTCATGATTCTGTTATAATCGTTTACATGATAAATGACAATCATATATACTAGAGCTATGGAATCAATACTTGGCAATAAACCGCTGGTATCGGCCTTCACGGCAATGGTACTCGCTCAACTCCTGAAGATCATCTTCAACCTCTTTCTCGAGGGAAAAGTCGTGGTGGAACGTGCTACGAGTACCGGGGGGATGCCCTCCTCCCATGCAGCGACGGTAACAGCCCTCGCAACGAGTGTAGCCATCGTCCACGGGACAGCATCCACCTATTTCGCCATATCCTTCGTTCTGGCCGGGATCGTCATCTTCGATGCGGTCGGTGTGAGAAGAGCCGCCGGAAGGCACGCTGAAGTACTCAACGAATGGAGCACCATCTTATCAGAGATCTATGAGCACGGAGTGAAGCCCGCGAACCTCAAGACACTCCTGGGACATACCTTCCCTCAGGTCATCGCCGGGACTGCCCTCGGGATCTTCCTCGGTACGCTCATGACCCTCTACATCTGATGCCCTCTGTCTCAGAGCGAGAACGGCATCTTGTCATTCCTACATCGATGTCATTTGTTATGTATATTTATTCATTTCTATTGACTCCTGACCGTATATTTATGTAATATTCATCGTATTACATCATATACGAGGAGTATTACATGAAAAAGAGTATAACCTATATAGTACTGGCATTGGCTCTGACCATAGCCATGACTACAATCGGCTGTAGCAAAGAAGAAGAGTCAGCCGCTGCCGCCCCGAAGACCATCATGATCGCGACCGATGCCACCTGGCCGCCCATGGAATATATTGACGAGAACAGCGATCTGGTAGGATTCGATGTCGACCTGATCAATGCCATCGCAGAAGAAGTCGGGATCACCATAGAACTGAAGAATACCGCATGGGACGGGATCTTCGCAGGACTTGCGAACGGTGCCTATGATGCGATCATCTCTTCAGTGACGATCACCGAAGAGCGAAAAGCCATCATGTCCTTCACCGAACCCTATGTCAATGCGGGACAGGTCCTTCTGATCAAGAACAGCCTCACCGGTGTGAACGGGATCGAAGATATGAATGGTCTCAAAGTCGGTGCACAGAACGGGACAACCGGAGACATCGTGCTTGATGAGTATCCTGAGATCAAGAGAATGGCGTATGATGAGATCGGGTTCGCTGTCGAAGACCTGATGAACGGGAATATCTCAGGTGTGGTCTGTGACTCCATCACAGCATCAGAGTTCGTCCTCGGTAACGAGAACTATGCCGGGAATCTGAAAGTAGCAGGAGAAGCCTTCACCGATGAGTATCTTGCCATCGCGGTCCAGAAGTCCAATCCTGAACTGCTAGCCCAGTTGGATGAAGGTCTTGCTGCAGTGAGAGCTTCAGGAAAGCTTGATGAGCTAGTCGCAAAATGGCTGTACTAAAGCAGGGATCCAGTAATAAGAGCCCGTCTTCCCCCACTCGTTTGGACATCACAGACGGGGCTCTTATTCCCTCAAAAGGCAAGAGTCTCGTCCTTGACTCCTGGAAGGTCACCTTCATCGGAGCACTCATCCTGTTAGCGGTCCTTCTCATCTTCGGGAAGGAACCGTACAGGAACATCTTCCTCGTAGCCTCTAAAGGGATACCCATCACCTTCCAGGTGACGGTATTTGCCATTCTGGGGTCAGTGGTCCTCGGGCTGTTCTGCGGACTCGGGCAGATCTCGCACAACAGAGTCATACGCATGATCTCCGGGATCTATGTCGAACTGATCAGAGGGATCCCGCTGCTCGTTCAGCTGATCTTCATCTATTATGCTCTTGGCAGGTTCTTCAGGATCGAGGGATCGATAGCCGCGATCATCGCGCTGTCGATCTGTTACGGGGCCTATATGGGAGAGATCTTCAGAGCAGGGATACAGGCCATACCGAAGGGCCAGATGGAAGCATCTCTTGCACTCGGGCTCTCTCATACACAGGCCATGCGAAAGGTCATCCTCCCTCAGACGGTGAAGATCATCCTTCCGGCGATCGGCAATGAGTTCATCGCCATGCTCAAGGATTCTTCGCTTGTATCAGTCATCGCTCTGCGTGATATACTGCGAAGGGGAAGAGAGTACATTTCCCGAACGTTCCTGTCACTGGAGACGATGCTGATGGTAGCTCTGATCTACCTGATCATCACATTGATTCTTTCCAAGCTGGTAGGTATGATGGAAGATAGGATGAAGAACAATGAATGAGATAATACGCATGGAACACGTTTCCAAGATGTTCGGTACGCTCGAGGCAGTCAAAGATGCCTCTCTTACGGTCAGGCAGGGAGAGGTGGTTCTGATCATCGGTCCTTCGGGCAGCGGAAAGAGTACGCTGCTGCGCAGCGTGAACAAGCTGGAGAAAGTGACATCTGGTAAGATATGGATCGATGAGGACGAGGTCACCAGCCCTTCTGTCGATATTCGAAAGATCCGTGAAGAGGCAGGGATGGTGTTTCAGAACTTCAATCTGTTCCCCCATCTCAGTGTACTCGATAACATCACGCTCGCTCCCGGTCTTGTGAGAAGCAAGAGCAAAGAAGAGGCCGCTGAGCTTGCCCGCAGACTGCTCAAGAAGGTAGGGCTCTCCGATAAGGAGCAGGCATTCCCTGACCAGCTTTCAGGCGGTCAGCAGCAGCGTGTGGCAATAGCCCGGGCCCTCGCGATGCAGCCGAAGGTCATGCTCTTCGATGAGCCCACCTCGGCTCTGGATCCTGAGATGATCAAGGAAGTCCTTGATGTCATGCTCGATCTGGCAAAAGAGGGCATGACCATGATGGTAGTATCCCACGAGATGGGGTTCGCACGTGCAGCTTCCGATAAGGTCATCTTCATGGATGCAGGAGAGATCATCGAGACAGGGACCCCGGAAGAGGTCTTCGATCACCCCAGAGAGGAACGAACCAAGCAGTTCCTGAAGCATATCCTCTGAGAGGATACCCTCAGAGTCTACTCTATCAAAGAAAGAAGATCGGCATGACCGATCTTCTTTTTTGTTTGCCCTGCATGGGTAATGACTAGGCGGTGAAAGACCGCTGTAGGTGGTAGTGTGAAAGGAACTGCTAGCTGACGACAAGGGCGTAGTCGCGAGGCTGGGTCTGAAGGAAGTCCGAGGCAAACTTCCGA
>JAIPFY010000026.1 GCA_021736385.1 Spirochaetia bacterium
GCAAGGAACTGAATATAGCCATCCCGTTCTCTTGCCTCGACCGTCTCCCACAACTCTTCGGTATGTATATGCTCCTCATACCCCAGATCTTCATACGGATCCGGATGGGGATGGAACTTCCCGATACCGAAGGTCCTGTACCCCCTGTCTGATAACTCCCTGGCAAGATAGTTCCCGCATCGCTGTTCGACAGTACGTCGATCTCCATCGAGCGAACTCGGTTCCGTATTGAAGAAACACCCCAGAGAGGGCGAGTCACAGCCTGTCCGTATGGTATAACGCGCAGGGATACATACCGGACATGGGGCATAGGCCTGCGTACAGTTCACCCCTTGATCAGCGATCCTGTGAATGTTCGGCGTATCGACCACAGCAGTCCCTGAGGGGAAGACGGTATCGTATCTGAGCTGATCACACATGATGAACAGTATATTGGGCTTATCTGTTGATGTCACTTCGACCCCTCCCCGGGCAGTCTTCCTGTCAGCTGGTATGCAGACCATGCATTCTGGACCATCATATCACCAGATGATGCAAAATCGAGATACAGCTGATCTTTGAGGTCCTGCAGCACCGCTGCGTACGCTGCATCACCTGCCACATTATCAAGCTCACAGGGGTCAGTCTCGTGATCATACAACTCATCGACCGAGGTCGGGTTCCAGACATAGGTGTACCGGATGTCTCGGATCATGCGCTGGGTGTACAACCCGAACTGCTGACCATTGTACTCACTGATGATATGCTCACGATGAGCTGCTGATGGATCCTCAAGCAGCGGTACGAGGGATCTCCCCCGAAAAGTCCCGGGGATCGGAAGTCCGAGCAGTTCAAGGACTGTAGGTCCAAGATCCAGTGCGTGACTCACAAGACTCTCAGCTCTGCCGGGAGCTATGGAACCCCTGCGGCTGATGACCAACGGGACATGGACCTCTTCTTCATACATGACATAGTGCTTATCGATCATGCCGTGACTCCCTGCGGCATCCCCATGATCGCTGGTGAAGATCACGACCGTCTGCTCAAGGAGGCCAAGCCGTTCCAGAGCACCGTGCACCATACCGATCGCATCATCGATCTGAGAGATCATAGCATAGTAATGCCTCAGATAGCGTGCCCAATCATCCCAGGTCCACTGATCGACACCCCAGTTCTTCTTCTGCTTCCTCTGGATCTCCGGCTTACCGATACAGGGATCTGGATAAGTATCCCACGGGAGGATCGACTCTGCAGGATACATCTGAAGGAACTGCCTGACTGGATAACAGGGAAGATGAGGCTCAGGGAAATCAAGTCGAGCATGCCAGGGATGACCCAGAGCAGCTTCCTGTTCGATGAATTCGATGACCTGTCCTGCAAGACGATGGGTAGGTGTTTCCTCCAGAGGTGATGTATCATACAAGCCACTGCTGAAAAGATCCGCAGGAGTCCTGACAAGAGGTCTTTCAGCCTGCTCATCATACGGCTTGAGCCTGTTCTGATCATAGGGGATCTCCGGTATGTACTGATCGTATCCGAACTGCCGGGGGTCCTGATCCGGATTCACATGCCATTTTCCTGCATACATCGTATGATAGCCGGCAGCAGCAAGGGCTCCCGGCCAATGCGGCAGTGCTTCTGGAGATAGCGCAGGGACCGATGAACAGATCCCGTAATTCCAGTGACCGCCATGCTCATGCGGCATGGTACTGGTCAGGAGGGACTGCCGTGCCGGACAGCAGAGAGGACAAGGTGTGTAGGCTCTGGAGAACGAGACACCCGAACTCGCCAGCCGGTCGAGATTCGGGGTGCTCACCAGGTCACTTCCTGTGAACCCCAAGGAATCATACCGCTGCTGATCGACCAGTATGAACAGCAGATTCACTCCATCTTCATACATGGATGAAGCCCTCCCCTCCTGCAGGCTCGATGATCAGATAGTAGTCGCCTGAACCGAGATCAAGTGAGAACGGTCGGTCATCCTGCTGCTGATACACTATCATACCTTTCTCACGTACCACTTCTGCACGTATGGTTGGCAGCGTCAGGAGCGCACGAGTACCTGCAGGTATAGTGACCTGCCAGTGGATCAGTTCGTCATGGAACTGCCATGAGGATTCGATGATCCCCTGAACCGATGCATATCGACAGACGATGCCTCCATACAGTCTGAAGATACGGGGTGCAAGACAGAAACGGCTGTATCCCGGATGATCACCGGAGACCTGTATTCCCGCAAGGTATGCGAAGAACCAGGCACCGAAGCCGCCGTGCATATGGTGATTCATAGAACGTTTCACACACACAGGAGCATCAGGTCTGACTTTTTCCCAGTTTTCCCATAGCGTAGTCGCCCCCTGCTGCATGAGCTCAAGATACCCCGGATACCCCTCATGCACCAGAAGCTTATAGACCAGGTCATCTCTATGAGCATCAGAGAGTGCTTTGAACAGATGTCTGGCGCCAAAGGCTCCGACGGTGTAGCAGACCTGATCCCCCTGCTCTGTTCTGCGTACCAGATCATCTCTGACAGAGGGGATCAGAGATCCCGGGACCAACCGCAGATCCAGCAGCATGGCATCGGCTGACTGACTGCCGAAGCCGTTCGCATCTGTATAGAAGACTCTGATACAGGCCTGCTTACTCTCTTCATGCCATCTCTGGAATCTTGAGGATTCCTCCCCTCTCCCAAGAAGCGCCGCAGTCTGTGCCATGACCCATGCAGTATGCGAGAACAGTGCGGTATTCTGCAGTGCCGGAGGGGTTGCCAGAGTATCGACCATAGCTCCGGGAGGACACCAGTCTCCCCGCCCTTCAGAGACCACCCCATCGACAGAGAGTGAATGCACATGATCGATAACGGTATGCATGCAGTCATAATGAGTCTTTAGCAGCTCCAGATCACCATACTGCTGATACATCTCCCATGGGATGATGACAGCTGCAGCGATCCAGTCCGGGCAGCCCTGCAGACACGTCCGTCTACCGGGAGCTATATCCCACGGGACACCGCCATTACGCGTGGTCTCGATATCATCAAGGATCTTCTCCAGAAACAGCTTCGCATCATATGAGTAGATCAGTGTCTCTGCCAGCAGATGGGTATCTCCAAGCCATCCGCACCGTTCCCGTGCCGGACAGTCGGTAAGAAGCCCGTGCAGGTTGCTTTCCAGCGCACGCCGGACCAGATCCCACACCGCATTGACCATGGGGTGTCTGCTGGAAAAGCAGCTCGGGGAGCTCAGATCCGTAAAGAGCCTGAAAGCTTTCAATGAGAGGTGTCGATCGATATCCCGGTCCAGCTCCTGCGGTTCCAGAGTCACCTCGACATAGCGAAATCCATGATAGCAGAAAGACGGTTCCCATGATTCTTCCCCGCTCCCACTGCAGACATACCTGTCGATCTGTTCGGTCCCGGTCGCAAAGACCCCGGTACTTGAGGTATCTACCTGACCGTTCGTTCCGATATCCTCTGCAAAACGCATCGTGATGACCGTACCGGAGGGGAAGGATGACTGCAATCTGACCCACCCCGCCATATTCTGCCCGAAATCATAGACGATATGGTGGTGCTGCGGTTGGGTGATCTGTATCGGGTCAAGAGATCCCATCTTCCTGATCGGAGGTATGCGCTGCAGCTCCATCCGACCTCCGGGAGGTGATGTCACAGCTGCAGGAGACCATCCCCGGTCAGAGGTCGTTGCCCACTCCCGGTCATGCAGCCGTGCATCGAAATGCTCTCCGGCATAGATATTATTCTGCAGGACGGCTGAGCTCTTCGTCATCCAGTCGGCACCTGTCCCCAAGGTGACAAAACTGCCGTCCCGCTTCTTGATGATCATAGCGGCATTGGCTTTGGGTATTCCATACGCGAACTCAGGACCCCAGACCATACTCTGATGATACCAGCCGTTACCGAGGTGTATCCCCAGCCTTGACATCCTGCCGCCCTGCACGAGTCCGGTCACATCAAAGACCTGATAGAACAACCGCTGCTCGTAATCGGTCTGGGCCGGTTCCAGCTCTCCATCACCGATACGCACACCATCAAGCCACGCCTTATAGTATCCAAGACCGGAGATGACCAGCATACAGGAGCTCATATCATCAGGGACCGCGATATCCTTGATGAGCAGCGGGGACTTACCTTCAGTACAGTCGCCGGTGATCCATCCGGTCTCCCACACGGGAAGATCGTCATATGGTCCTGAACAGGAACCCATATCAGCCCCTTCCTTTCGTTGTCAGCTTCAGGACGTAGGTACCGGAACCCAGCTCCCTATCCCCGTCATCAGTGAGATCACCGATCGTCTGCAGGGTATCTTGTTCAAGGAACTCGACCGATGCATAGTGTTCATATATCATGTGAAGAAATCCCCTGCTGTTCGGTGGGATGGTGATCGTCCAGAGTGCTTCACCTCCCGTCTTCTTCCAGTTCGATACGACCTTCCCATACAGGGTCTTGAACGAACCCTCAGCATACTCGAACGGACACTGTTCAGGGAACATGAAGGTCAGCGTCCTGAATCCGGCATCACCGGAGAATCCCAGAATGTGCGGATACATCCAGTCTCCCACTGCCCCGTAGGCATAATGGTTGAATGAGTTCATACCAGGGGTCTGAAAACTCCCATCGGGTCTGATCCCGTCCCATCGTTCCCAGATGGTCGTCGCCCCTTTCGTCACTGAATAGAGCCATGAAGGGTACTCCTTTTGAAGCAGCAACCGGTAGGCAGCCTCTTCGTACCCGAATCGCGAGAGCACATGCAGCAGATATGGAGTGCCGGTGAACCCTGTCGACAGATGCCATCCTCTTTCCCGAATGTCTTCAACAAGCCGTCTTGCAGCCTCGGCACGTTCTTCTACCGGAAGAAGATCGAACATGAGTGCATGGACATACGAGGTCTGAGTATTGGATCCGACTCTCCCGGAAGGGGTCACGAACTCATTCCTGAAGGCAGTACGTATCTGATGGTACTGCTGTTCATAGGCAGATGCGGCTACCGTATCACCAAGGATCCCTGCTACCTCATGCATCAAGGAGGTAGCATAGGCAAAGAAAGCCGTAGCCACCTGTTCACGATCGGTACCCCCGAAGCAGCTCGGTGAATCAGGAGGCTGGTCGAGAGCGAGCCAGTCACCGAAATGGAAGTCATTCTTCCAGATCCACTTCTCAGTCTTACTCTTCACATACTCATTCCAAGCCTGCATCATGGGATAGTGCTCTCTGAGAAGATCTATATCACCATAGGTCTTATAGATTGCAAGAGGGCAGATGATCACAGCATCTCCCCATGCAGCGGAACCGAAGGGCGGATGATTCTGCCCGCCAAGCACGTTCGGGATGACTACCGGGATATTCCCGTCCTCACGCTGCTCAGAAGCTACATCCCTGAGCCACTTGGTAAAGAATCGGGCGATATTGAAATTGAAACTACCGGTCTGTATGAACACCTGGGCATCCCCGGTCCATCCGAGACGTTCATCACGCTGCGGACAGTCGGTGGGAATATCGAGGAAGTTCCCACGCTGTCCCCACTCGATATTATGCTGCAGCTGATCGATCAGAGGATCCGAACAGGAGAACGTACCAGTCTGTTCCATCTCAGAATGCACCACGACCCCCGTGATATCATCAAGCGTAAGAGTTCCGCTGTAGCTCAGGATACGGACATACCTGAAACCATGGAACGTGAAGGAGGGCTCAAAGAGTTCTACCCCGTCACCTTTCATGATATAGGTATCTTTCATCCCTTCGATCCTCAGGTTCTCTGTATAGAACTCCCCGTCCATGTCCAGGACCTCTGCGAATTCACAGGAGAAGATATCTCCCGGGGATCCCGAAAGACGAACCCGAAGCCATCCGACCATGTTCTGTCCCATGTCTATGATCCTGTCACCGCGAGGTGATGTGATGATCTGTTGAGGCTGGATCTCCATGATGCGACTGATCATATCTCCATCATGTGCTGTCAATTGATCATAGGAACACTCCTCTATGCTGACGGGGGTCCATGATGCGGCATCGAAGCCGGCAGTATCCCAGCCGGGCTGTTCCTTTCTTGCATCATATAATTCACCATAGTACAGATCTGAGTGTTCGATGGGACCAAGGGATGTCACCCATTCCTGATCTGTGCATATCACATCCTCAGTTCCATCACGGTATTCCACATGAAGCTGACCGATGAATGACATTGTATCGCCATATATGTTATAGAGCCCTTCATAGCCGTAGTTCCCCGCATACCAGCCGGTGCTGAGTTCTGCCCCTATGCAGTTCTCCCCGACCTGCAGATACGGGGTGACATCATAGCTCTGGAACAGGATACGCTGATGATAGTTGGTACAGCCTGGATGCAGGAGATGCTCATCGAGTCGTACCCCGTTCACATGGGGGATGTAGACCCCTCGTGCTGAGCTGTACAGTCGCGCACGGGTCATCTCCCGCGATATGGTGAAAACCCTTCTGAGCATCGGTACCGGTCTCAAAGATCCTTCTCCCACTACCAGAGGTGAACTGATCCATCGTGCATCCCAGTGTGCAAGAGTCCGCTCGAAAAACGCAGGAGCACTGAACTCACTCTCATGACCCTGTGTATCTGCTGCTTTGACTCTCCAGTAGACCCGTTCTCTCGGCTTGACAGGTTCCCCGGGATACTCCACAAAAGTCGATGTGTCCGATTCGATCCAGCCGGTATCTGCCAGCAGAGGCCCTTCAGGACTCTCAAGATCCTCCGGCTGCGCTGCTGCCTGGATCCAGTACCGGCTCTGCCGTATTGCCTGATGATCTCCATCGAGTTTCCAGAAGAGTCTTGGTCTGCTCTCAGAGATGCCGATCGGGTCGTGCGTATATTCACACCTCAAGTCAATGGTATTCAGTCTGTTCATGTGTTCCTGCCTGTTTATTTTGTTGTGTCCAGTTCCGTGGTCCAGACCGGTGTCATAGGCCCAAGATCATGTTCCACCATGCACCGAAGTCCATCAGAGATCGGGAGTACCCCATACTGCTGGACTGTCCCGGCACGGGACTTCACCATGACGAGCCTTCCCAGCAATGAGACAAGGACCTTCTGTGTATCTTCCCTGTCAGCAAGGTCTTCCTGTTCTTCCGGGTCATTCCTGAGATCGAACAACTGCATGCAGCCATCATCATAGACAGACAGTCTCCATCCTTCAGGGGTGATCAGCGTATCGACGTGCCCTTCTGTGTTGTACGGAGACTGGACCAGGATATCCTGCTCCCCATAGCTGCAGGAAGAACTGCCGGCAAGAGGCAGGAGAGAAGCGCCCTCTACCGGAGGGATCGATTCACACCTGCCGATATCGGTGAGGGTAGGATAGATATCAAGGGAAGAGCAAAGCTCCGTGATGATCTTCCCTGATTCGATTCCCTTTCCTGAGATGACCAAGGGGCAGCGGATGCCGGCATCATAATGCTTTACCCCTTTTGTCATGAATCCATGATCACCCATCATGTCCCCGTGATCGGTCGTAAACACGATCACCGTATGCTCGAGCACCCCAAGTTCCTCAAGGGTACCTACCAGTCGCCCGATCTGATCATCTATGAATCTGATCGATCCATGATAGAGCGCACGCAGTGTACGTACGGCCTGCTCATCGTCTGATAACGCAGAGAATCCGGCAAAGTCCATCACATCATTGAGAATTTCGGTCTTGTACCTGCGAACGGCCATAGGCACCGGGAGCTTCATATCCTGAGGTGAGAACATCGTGTCATACGGGACAGGGGGATCATAGGGGTCATGAGGATCCACATACGAGAGATGACAGAGAAACGGCTGATCGCTGTGATCCTTGATGAACCGGATCCCGTTATCAGTGATCCACGTCGTCTGATGGAGTTCCTTTGGAAGCGGAGACCGGTACATATGATGCCAGGAGGAACGATCCTGCAACGGTTTGAGATATCGTTCCCTGGCAGCCGCAAGAGCCCCGGTGATATCCTCCCCTTCACTCCCGTAGCTGCTGCAATAGGCCATCGGCCAACTGACAGATAGGGCCTGTTCGTAGTAATCAGGATGTGTTTGCTTGATCCAGTCCAGCCACGGTCCGAGTTTCGGATCCTCGGTCGCGACTGAGACATCATAGCCCAGATGTGAGAAGTCCTCCGGCAGTGGCTGCTGCATGGGTGTCTGGTGGAACTTCCCGAAACCTCCTGTGACATACCCCTGCTCTTTGAGGACCTGTACATAGGTAGGGAAAGAGGTGTCAAGATGCAGATTGTTGGTTGTCATACCATGAACCTCGATCGATCTGCCGGTATATATGGTCGCCCGGTTCGGTGCACACACCGGACAGTGGGCATAGAATCTGTCAAATCTGGACCCTCTGGCTGCCAGAGCGTCGATATTCGGTGTCGAAGCCACCCCACTGCCGTAGCAGCCTACAAAGGATGCTGCCAGCTGGTCTGCCATGATGAACACGATGTTCGGTCTATGCTCCCTCATGACTTTATCGCTCCAGCAGTGAGTCCTTCGATGTAGAAGCGGCTGCCCAACATGAACAGAAGCACCAGCGGCAGGGTCGCGAAGGCATATCCTGACATCATGGTACCGATCTCGATCGTACCGGTAGACGCCTCGAAGGATCGGATGGCAACGGAGATGACCTGCTTGAGATTCGAATCGATGGCTATGAGGGGCCAGATGAAATCGTTGTAGAAATTGATCATATTCATGACCCCGATGGTAGTAAGGATCGGACGTGCAAGCGGGACGGCGATGAGATAGAGGGCCTGCAGCTCGGTAGCCCCATCGATCCGTGAGGATTCGAACAAGCTGTTCGGCTGTTCGTTCATGAAGGTCCTGCATAACAGGATCCCGAACACCTGCCCTGCAGCTGCCCAGTTCAGAATAAGCACCCATCGTGTATTGAGCAGATTCAAGGTCTCCATGAGTTTGAACCGTGGTGTGAGGGTAAGTATCGCCGGGATCATCATGAGCGAAAGGATCATCAGGAACAGGGTCTCTTTACCGGGGAATTCCAGCTTTGCGAACACATACCCTGAAGTTGCCGCCAGTGCGACAGACATGAGTGTCGCAGCAGAGACCACGAATATGGTATTGACCATGTTGATATACAGCCTTCCGAAACTCCTGCCGTAATTATCCCAGGCGACAGGATCCGGTAATGACCAGAAATTACCGTAGATCTGTGCGTTGGTCTTCAGCGACAGGACCAGCATCAGGAGTACCGGGACGAACGCCAGGATCAGCAGGATGATGGAGATGGTGATCGTCAGGCTTTGCCGTGCAGCACTGCTAATATGTCTCTTATTCATATGACTAGTCCTCAACTCTGGCTCTGTGTACGCATTCTCATATTGAAGAAGGTACCGATCAGGATGAATACGAACATCGCCATGCCAAGGGCGCATGCGTATCCGTAATTACCGAAGGTCGTGGCATGATAGTAGAGTTCCAGCCCGGGGACATACGTCTTGACTCCCGGACCGCCGCCGGTCAGGATATAGATCGGCATGAAGTTCTGGATCGAACCGATGAACTTCAGTATGATCAGCAGTTTGATCTGAGGGGTCAGAAGCGGCAGATGGATCCTGGTGAGATTCCAGAATCTCCCGGCACCGTCCACCTTAGCGGCCTCGAAGAGTTGTGTCGGGATATTGATCAGTCCTCCATAGAACACCAGGAATGCGAATCCATCGATGAATGGGAAATTCATGGCTATCACCGCACCCAGGGCAGTCTTGGGATCTCCGAGCCATACTCTCTGCAGATGTTCAAGATCCATGGTCTCCAGCAGCTGATTGAGCAGTCCTATGGATGGGTCGTAGATATTCTTCCACATCAGCACGGTAACGATCATCGGGACTACCATGGGTAGAACGAACATGAACCTGAACCAGTAGCGGGCTTTTGCACTTCTCAATGCAAAGACCAGCTCTGCTACGATCAGCGGTACGGTCAGGACTTTCAGCATATCTGCAACAGCGATCGTGAACAGGTTCTTCAAACCAAGCAGAAAGTACCCTTCGGTGACCATACGCCTGAAGTTCGCAAAACCGATGAAATGGATCTCTTCCGATCGTATGTTCCAGTCGGTGAATGCCCGCACGAAGGCGATGATCATGGGGTAGTACATGAATATGATGAGCATGACAAACGTCGGCAGCAGGAGCAGATAGGCGGTACGATGCTTGATCAGCAAGACCGTCCCGTTCTTGACAACATCTCGGCTTCGCTGAAAGGACCGCAGCAGAGAGATCGTGAAGCCACAGGCAAGTACGGCAATGAGCAGCTTCAGAACACCGCCGGCTCTACCGATGAACCTGCTTATCATGAACGTATCAAGGGGGATCAGGCGAACAGGTTCACCCAAAGAGCCGACAGCGAGCTGGGTATCGGTGAAATCGAACGCAGAGATTCCGGCTTTCCTGTCATCTGAGAAGAGGACTTCCCCACGATCATCCAGGATATACAGCTCCCCCAGACGCCCACCCAGAGCTATTCGATCGAGTGTATCATCAGCTCCGAACCCGATGATATTATCGTGCAGTTCGTACATGCGGGAGAACGTGATCTCTCCATGTGTATCAAGAAGGTACAGACTGCCATATTCGGTTGCGACAGCGACAGCATCGCCACCTGCCTGTACAGCTATCCCTTTCACTGCTGCTCTCAGACGCGTCCTGCCCAGCTCCTCGCCATCTACCGAGTACCGTATGAGATCAGCCCTGTTGGTACCTGCATACAGTTGCTGAGCATCATCGCTGAAGGCTATCGCCCGTGCAGTCGAGTGGGTGTTGATACTCCACAGCTTCTCACCTGCGAGGGTATAGAGCATCACGTAGTGCTTTGTCTCATTGATGCCTGCTGAGACAGCGATCAGTCCGTGATCCTCATCAACTGCTATATCAAAGACGCGCTGTCTGATATCGATTGCTTGAAGCAGCTCTCCACTGCGTGCATCGATACGATAGACATACTGATCATCCGATGCAGCATACAGGACCCCATCACTGCCGAGCACCAGATCTGTGACGACATTTCCCGTTGGGAAGCTCCATAGCAGCGTCCCGTCACTATCAAGAGCTGTTATCCTGTTCTGATAGCTTCCTGCATACAGTCGACCGGATGTCTCATCGTAGGCGATCGACTGGATCTGCTCATCCATGGATAGATTCGTATAGGAATCAAGCGACCCCATCTCTGCTGTCCTGTTCACAAGGAGGATCCCCCCGATAAGCAAGATAGCCATGCAGATCGAGACTGCGATCCATTTCTTATAGTACGTCACAGGAAGTATCCTCCTGTATCATTGCTGCCTTATTCATACGCTCTCCACATCATAATATGTACGCTATATGATCTCAGATACCATACCGTGCCGTCAGACGGCACGGTATGGTCTACATTCGATCAGCGATCAGCCACAGGCTGATTCTGCGGGTTCAACAGATCCTCGGGTGTCAGTTTCAACGCCACAAGCAGGTCGGGGAAGAACTTGTCGATGTTCTGCTGGTGCTGTGCTCCCCATTGTTCGATGGAGATCTGATCGGTCAGGTACTGCTGTGTATACCCATACCAGTCTCTGATCGACTCCTTCACTCCGAACCCCACTCCCCGTGCAAGGAAGTTGGAAAAGCCTTTCTGGCAGTTTCCCACGAATTCCATATCTTCATACAGGGGTGCATATTCAGCAGGAAGTTCTACCCCATAGACCAGAGGAGGTCCGTTCGGGGTCCCGTCATCTTCCAGCAACCCCTCCATGTACTTTCCAAAGCCCTCTGGTGAAGAGAAATACATGAGAAAATCTACCAGCAGCTCATTCTGTGCCTGATCCTTCTTCACTCCGGCAACGAACCCTACAGCGACTTCGATACTTCGTGCAGGTGCCTCGAATTCAGGTCCTACCATACTTGGAGGAGTGAAATTCCCCAGATCGAATGGCTTGACCCCGGCGACCTCGCTGCCATCTGCGGATTCGATCGAACCTCCTGCAGTGAGTTTATCCATATCACGTTTGAAGTTTGCGATCCTCCATCCGCCATCGACGAGCATGGCAGCTTTGCCCTGGTAGAAGAGCGGCAGGGCATCTTTGGTACCGAAGAACGCATCCCCTCCGGCATACTTGGGAAACACTTTCTTCATATTCTCCCAGACTGCACGCAGTCCCGGGCTGTTCGCGGAGATGTCACCGTTCTGTACAGCGAGTGCAGCTCTGACTTTGTTGAGCGAGAACTTACCGTTATCATCATTCCACGGGTCTGTGGGGTCATAGACGAAGGAAGCATCGACTTCCGGGTCATAATTGAAATCTCCCGGTTGTGACCGAAAATGTTCTACCGTACTTCTGTATGCCTGATCATAATAGATCTGTGCCAGCCAGCCCATCTGAGTGGCCCAGAAACTGTTGTAGTCACCAGCGACAGCCAGAGGCTGATACCCGGCAGCTGCAAGTTTCTCACTTACAGAGACCAGTTCGTCCCAAGTCTTCGGTTCACTCACACCGACCTCTTCGAAGATCTGTTTGTTATAGAAGAACATCACCTGA
Source organism: Spirochaetia bacterium (assembly GCA_021736385.1). Taxonomy (GTDB): domain Bacteria; phylum Spirochaetota; class Spirochaetia; order CAKZLE01; family CAKZLE01; genus JAIPFY01. Next base: position 12,520 of record JAIPFY010000026.1, read on the forward strand.
ACCGATTCAAGACAGATGTTCCCATAGTGATCACTCTCGACTCTCTGCATCTCATAGACATACTGATCTTTCCAGATCTTCCCCGTATATGGGCTGATATCATAGGAATACTCATCGAGATTGATCGATTTCGTGGACTTCAGTTCATTGGCTTTGTTGATGTTCACCAGGTCTGCAGTCGGAGCGTCTTTTGAAAGCTGGTTCTTCAGCCAGTCCCCATACCCCTCAGCCGGTTTCAGATCGACATTGATCTTCACATCAGGATGTTTTTCCATATAGGCTTCAGAGATAGCTTCCCATGCCCCTACAAGCCCCTGAGCGCTTTCGAGGTTGATGTTTATCTCGCCTTTGAGCCCCTGTTCGACTGCTGCAGCAGGAGCCTCAGCTTCTTTTGCACCATTTGCCATGATCGGCGTCAGCACCAGTGCCAATACCGTCAGCACTAAGATCATCTTCTTTGACATCTAACGTCCCTCCGTTTTTTTATTTCCAACCGGACCCGTAGAGGCCCGAATAAGAAGTTCACCATTGACACGACTCGAGGTGAGTCGCTTCTTCTCGATAGCTCCGAACAGCAGTTCGACCACACGCCTGCCAAGCTCTCTCTTTGGTATGGAGATCGTGGTCAATGGCGGGTCCGAGGTCTCAGAGAAGAAGATATTATCGCAGCCTATGATCGATACATCTTCAGGAATGCGTAGATTTGCTTCTCTGATGGCTTTGATCGCTCCAAAGGCCATCAGATCATTGGTGCAGAAGACAGCAGTGAAATCCAGATCCCGTTCCAGGAGCTTGTTCATGCTGGTATACCCGCTCTCAAAGTTGGTCCGATAGGGAAAATCACCGAATACCACAAGCTGCCTGTCTGTATTGAATCCCAATTCATGCTGGAATCTGTCAAACAGCGTTATTCTCGTATCATCACTACCTTCCTCCAGACCTACGAGATAGGCCGTATTCCTATGCCCCATGTCGTAGAGATACGTAAGCATGTTCTCCATGGCAGTGGCATAGTTGACGCTGATGGTCGAGACCATCTCGTCGTATTCTATTGCTTCAGAGGATGTTGCCACCACGACCGGTATACGCTGTCTGGTGAGTTTCTCTATGATCTCAGATGAGTAGATATGATTGGTCACCGCAACGAAGACCCCATCAGTCTGACGTTCGATGATGGTGGTGATATAGTTATCAGGGGTTCCCTCGGTGGAGGAGATCGACAGTACATACTTGTTCTGTCTGGTGACCTCCTCCATCCCCGCAGCGATCTCCCCGTAATAGGGATTGCTGATATCACTGACAAGCATGGTAATCTGATTGGTCTTCTTTGTGGTCATCATCTGTGCAGCATAATTCGGAACGTAGTTCAGCTCCTCGACAGCAGACAGCACTTTCGCACGCAGTTCGTCACTCACGTACTTGGTCTGGTTGATCACATGTGAGACAGTCGCTGTCGATACCCCTGCCAATGCCGCTACATCTTTTCTTGTTGCCATACACTCTCCAGTTACCCGAGTAACTAATAAGATGATACACCAACCATAAACACTTGTCAAATAGTATTTTACAAATCATATTAGTTACCGTGGTAACTGATAGATGTAGATTCTCCACCAAGGAAAGAGTATGGGTTTATATGAAGACAATGGGCATCCTCTCAGCAGGGACATCTGATTCCTCATCATCAAACGTCCCTGAAGCTGGTCCTGTATATGCTTCTGTGATACCAGATCAGATATTCACGCTGCTGTCACACCGACTGTTTGTAAGACATGAGGCCGATGCAGAAGGACCCTGTTGATCCTGGATCCCCTCTGCATCGGCCTCATGAATATGTTGAATAGAGAAATCAGTTCAGTGAGCAGCACGCTTCATGCGCCAGGGGGGAACTGCCGATCCTGCAGCTCCCCTGTCCTACTTCGCATCAAGCAGTTCGATCACTTTGGTGAACTGAGAGAGATCCGATATGATCATATCGGCATTCCCAAGCAGCTTTTCGCTGAAGCTGGTGGTCAGAGCCACACAGAAGGCCCCTGCCGCTTGTGCGGCTTCGATCCCGTTCACCGCATCTTCTACGACCAGACACTGGTGAGGATCCACCCCGATCTGAGCAGCTGCGAACTGATAGATATCGGGAAATGGCTTCTTCCTCTCTACCTGGAGACCGTTCACTGTCGCATCGAAGAGACTCAGCGACAGTCCGATCTCTGCAAGGTTCGCCTTCATCTTCACCTCATCCGCACTGGTGGCAACAGCGACCTTCCAGCCCCTGTCCTTACAGATACGCAGGCAGGATCCGACACCGGGGAGTGCTTTGAGCTCTCCTTTGATCACTTCCAGATACAGCTCATAGGTCCGCTTCTTGTCACGCTCAATATCGATGGCAAAGCCATACTGGGCGGCGACACCGCCAAGATAGGCATTCTCCCCTGCTCCGACGAACGGCAGGAAATCCTCTTCCCGGACTCTGACCCCGTGTTCAGCGAACATGGCCATGGCGGCCCTGCAGATGAACGGTTCTGAATCGGCCAGTACCCCATCCATATCAAAGAGGACGGCCTCTATGGTTCTTCTCATATCGTGCTCCTTCTGTTCATCGTTCACATGGCTATTCTACGGTATCCTCTGCCTGCATGACAAGCTGTATCCGACCGAAGCTGCACTCTTGCATCCCCGCGGATCGTCTCATGCTGCAGGGATTCCCACAGTCATCAGAGAGGCACTGCCCTCTGCATGATTCAGGTATTCACAGAGCAGTTCCTTGTGTTTCAACCCGTTACGGAGTATAATCATAACAGAGAGAGAAGAGTAAAAAAAGTCTATAAGAAAAAGGTACGGAGCTATGAAAAGAAGTATACGAAACACTGCAGCAGGTGCTGTACTGCTGTGTGCTTGTATCGTGTGTGTCGGCTGTGACCTGTTTGAGTGGCATGAGCGATCGACAGCGACGATAGCACAGAATTCACTTGATCTTGAGGCTGTGGACGGGAAGGAACTCGACCTGATGATCCTCAGGAACATCTTCCCCGGAGGTATCACCGATGCCCTCGAAGACCAGAGAGCTGCCGCACGTGGTGCCCACACTCGCTCGGTCTACATCCATACCAGCTATATTGACGACATCGGCACACCTGCCGAGACCTGTGGAGAACGTACAGGACCCCTGCGGGTCCCGGCCGAAGGTCTCGAAGCGAGATATCTGCACGCCATACAAGCAGACCCATCCGATCATGGATACTTCCTCACGATCGAGAAGGTAGAACACGAGGTCTTCAAAGTCGTGTTCACCACCGTCAAAGAGCTCATCAGTTCGGTGGATCACATAGAGACCACCTTCTATACGGGAGCAGATGACTGGGAGGCCTACGATTCTGCAGTGCTCACTCAGAAAGGCTGGGCATCCGAGCGGGTATACTACCGTGATGATACTATCATGGCAGACAGGACCTCAATCGCAAGATGGTACGGCGACGATGCAAAAGGTGCCTTCATGGCACCTGACTACTCCCCTTTCAGCCCTGAAGAGCAGGAACTGGGAGTTGATGCACTGTTCACGATCAATATAGATCGTCTCTACCGCGAGGACTCCACCCATGACCTCGACTACTACTTCAATCGGTTCTGGGATCAGAGAGCGATCGTTCACAGCCCGGATGACTACTCCTCCTTCACCAGGAGTTTCGATTTCCGCACCTCTGATGCTGTCCAGCCGAGATTCACCTACTCACGCGAAGATGCACTCACCGAGCAGAATGACTACTACACAGAGACTGCGACGACCTCCTACCCTGCGATCCTGCAGATCCCAGAGGGAACCCCGGGACGTGTGGCTGCCGGTATCAGCTACTACATGAGCCTTGGGGATGAGGATCCCGACCAGATCGTCAATGCCCATGCGATCTACCGTGACAGCAGCGGAGACTTCCTCATGAAGGACGTCAAGACGCTCGAGCATTCGCCTCACAGCGATGACTACCCCTACCTGCACCGACACTACCAGCTCTACTACCTCGATGGTCAGCTCACCTACCACAATCAGCTCTATTACTTCCGCGGGGATGACCTGAATGCTGTCAGGGATGCAGGCACAGAGAACTGCGATACCTATGTGTCTTTCATGATGAACGATCGGTTCGGTTACTGGGAGGGGCTCTACCGGATGAGGATCACAGAGGTGACCGGAGACCGGGAGATCGTGCTCAACTCCCGTCTGGTGAACCGATACCTGCATTACCAGGCATTCTTCAACGGCACCCTCTATGAGATCATCCCTGACACGGATGGCAACCTCGACTTCCAGCTGCCGGGAGGCGGAGTCTTCTCAGGACGCGTCTCATCAGCAGGAGTCCTGAGCGGTGTCTACACCGCCAGTGACGGGAGTCAGTACGAACTGCATTGAACCGATCCAGAGGACCGGGAGGCACTCTCATCGTTCACGGTACAGATCCCCTTGAGACCTGACCGGGTACGATCGGGAGCGCCGTATCTTCCTACGGGTAGGCAAGCTCATACGGCCAGCGGCTGATACCGCCGAAATCTACGATATGCGTATACCCCAACCCTTCGAGGATCCCTGTAGCCACAGCAGATCTGTTACCTGATCTGCAGTAGAGGATGATCAGCTCATCACGGTCGACCTCCTCTATGGCGGTCCCGATCACATCTACCGGGATATTGATCGCCTGCGGTATATACCCTCCGGCATATTCCCCCGGAGTCCGTACGTCGATGAGCAGATACGGGATCTCTGCCTCAGAGATGAGTTCCTTGAGCTGCAGGGGATCACGGTAATCCCTATCAGCTGAGACCACCTCTTCCTGACTGCCTCCGGCAGCCAACACCCCCGCGGTGATGAGGAACGACAGGGTCAGGATCTTCAGATAGCTGTACATATATTCCCTCCGATGATCGATGAGTGTTCGTATGTAGAGAAGAATATACTGACACAGACAGCCGGGTGTCTACCGTAAGCGTACAGGAACTGCTGTCTGCCGGGATGATACCGGATTCAGAGCTCTTCCACCCCGGCAAGCAATTGGGCGAGATCCTGCATCTTGAACGGTTTTGAGATACTGCCGTTGAACCCGTACTGGTGGGGGTCAGCGATCACCGGATCCTCAGAGTACCCGCTGGAAGCGAAGATCGGCAGATCAGGGCAGAAGGAACGGATCTGCCTTACCGTCTCCTTTCCCCCCATCCCACCGGGTATGGTCAGGTCGAAGATCGCTGCGGTGAACCCATGGTCTTCGATCTCACCTGATTCCTGCCTGCTGTGCAGATCGATGCACAACTCGAGCACGTCTTTCCCATCGGCAGCTTCCACTGCCGTATACCCCAGGGCAGAGAGCATCTTACCGATGATATCCCTCAGGATCTTTTCATCATCGAGGATGAGGACCTTGCCTGTTCCTCGCTGCAGTGCTGCTGATCCCTTGGCTGCAGTCTTCTCGATCATGACCGATCGGGGAAGATGAATATGGAAGACAGCACCCTCACCGGGTGCAGACTCGACGGTGAGCATGCCGTTATGTTTGGTGATGATCGAGTAACAGGTGGCAAGTCCCAGCCCGTTCCCCTGCTGTTTGGTGGTGAAGAAGGGATCGAATATCCTGCGCTGAATATCATGGGGGATACCCTCCCCGGTATCAGCGATCATGATATGGACATAGTCACCCGTCTTCTGCAGAGCAGGATGATCACTGCCGAGATGTACATTCTCCGCTGTCACGGTGATCGTCCCGCCCCGGGGCATCGCCTGCTGGGCATTGATCACCAGGTTGTCGAACACCTGTCCCATCTGATTCTCATCCGCATCGCACAGCCACAGCTCATCCTGAAGCTGGTATGAGCAGCCGTGGGACGAGCCTGAGAGGGCAAAGGAGACACTGCTGGTGAGCAGTTCTCCCAGATCGACGGGTTTGAGTGCGGGAGTCCCTCCCTGCGAGAACGTCAGCAGCTGCTGTGTCAGATCCTTCGCACGATGGAAGACGGAGATCACCTCATCGAGATACTCCATCCCGTCTTCACCGGCTGAGATACGCTCCTGAGCAAGCTGTACATACCCGAAGATCCCGCTGAGCAGGTTGTTGAAGTCATGGGCGATCCCGCCGGCAAGGACTCCGAGCGAGTCGAGTTTTGCCGTCTGCTGGATACGTTCCTGCACCAGATACTCCTCGGTCATGTCACGAAATACCAGAACGATCCCGATGATCTGATCATCACGGTTTCTGATCGGAGCCCCGCTGTCTGCGATACTGTATCGCTTCCCCTGTCTGGAGATCAGCATGGTATGGTTCTCAAGCTCGACGATCGCCCCGGTCTCAAGGACCCGGGAAACTGGGTCTCTGCATTCGAGACCTGTCTGTTCATTGATGATATGGAAGACCTCGGTAAGAGGACGACCGGTCGCCTCCGCCTGTGTCCAGCCGGTGAGCCGTTCTGCTATGGCATTGATCAGCACCACCCTGCCTGTCACATCAGTGGTGATCACCCCGTCACCGATACTCCTGAGAGTCACGCTCAACCGCTCCCGATCGAACAGCAGCTCATCCTGGACCTGTTTGATCTCCGTGATATCGGTGATGAAACCCAGCACCTCATGCGCTGAGAGCTTGTACACATCTACTTTCAGATGTGAACTCCTGTGACCCTTTCTGCGCGGCTGTTCCTGGGACCCGAGTCGCTCGCCCTGCTTCAGCTGCACGAACTGCTGATAGTGCGTATCATCGAAGGCAGGGTCGAACAGCTCGAACATGCTCCTGCCGGGCAGTTCATCACGCATATAGCCGGTCATGACAGCGACAGCACCGTTTGCTTCCATGATCGTTCCCAGCTCATCAGAGACGATGATCCCAACCGGGGAGTTCGCGATATACTCTTTGAATCTGGCCTCATTCTCCAGTGCCTGCCGTTCAGCCTCTTCCTTCTTGTCGATCTCGGTATGCAGCTCGCTGGTCCGCTGCTCGAGCTCCCGGGTCCTCTGCTGCACACGATCGCGAAGCATCACCGACCAGAGCAGGCTCAGCAGCAGGATCACCACGAAGGGGACGAAGATATAGGCGAAGGCCTTCAGCACTTCCAGCAGGGTGACTGACTGCTGTTCATAGGTACCGAACCATTTTGTGGTCAACTCCCGGTAGGTCCCGTCGGACCTGAGCGTGGCAAGTCCTGCAGAGAACCGGGCAAGCAGGACATCTGTCTCAGCATCAGCGAGACCAGCGTAGTTGTATTCAGGAGTCATGACCTGCTGTCCGACCCTCAGGTCCTCCCAACCGTTCTCCTCTATCCAGTAGAGCGCCGGGATCTCTGCGACCAGGGCACAGTCACCGACCCCTTCAGAAAGGAGCCTGAGGGCTTCCTTCTGACTAGCCACCAGGATCAGCTCTGCATCGATACCCATCTCGATGACCCGGTCCTGCATGATATCGCGTTCCATGACCAGCAGCTGCAGACCGGCCAGGTCCTCAAGGGACCCAAGCTCTTCGAACTCCCCTCTTCTGGTCACGATCGAATGGTTCACCACCGTATAGGGGGTGGAGAAATCAAGATACTCATCACGATCGAACGAGTAGTAGACTCCCTGCACCAGATCGATCTGCTCATTCAGCAGTTTGTCGAAGGTCTCTGACCAGGGGGCGAGGATGATCTCCACATCGATACCGATCTCCCGGGCTATGGCCTGCGTCAGTTCCACATTGAAGCCTGCAGGTTCCCCGTTCCCATCAAGATACTCATAGGGTGGATAGTCATGATCCCCGCCTACCAGCACTCGGGCATAGCTGTTCTTCAGCACCTGCAGCGGTCCGAACCATTTGGCATAGAGACGGTCATAGGTGCCATCGGCGATACTGATGGCAAGCCCTTCATTGAGAATGTTCAGCAGAGAGGCATCCCCCTCCTGAACCGCGAAACAGAAGGACTGAGAGAAGTCCATGATCGGCTTGCCGACGAACCTGAGATCGGAGATCGACAGGTCCTGCATCAGCTGCAGGGCAAGGAACTGCTGGATGACCACCGCATCCACCTCTCTGGCCGACAGTGCCACGAGGGCTTCTGCGAAGGTGTCGGTAGTGATGATCTGTGTCTCATACGTGGATGCTCTGAGGAACTCCTGAGCATTATCACCGGCCATCACGGCAGTCCTTCTGCCTGTGAGGTCTTCCAGAGAGGTGATGGCAGTCTCATCTTCATGCACCAGCAGTGCCCCGTGCATCGTCAGATAGGGGAAGGTGAAGTCATAGACATCCTCCCGATCAGGAGTACGCCCGACAAGCGGCAGGGCATCGATGGCCCCCACTTCCAGCTGCTGCTTCACCACCGACCACTGATCGATGACATACTCGGTCCGAAAGCCCATCGCATCGAGAGATGCGGACAGCAGCTCTACCGAGAACCCGTCAGCCTCACCGTTCTCATCGACGATACAGTACGGGGGATACCCGATCTCAGAACCTGCACGGATGACAGGCTCTTCAGCAGCGAAGATCCATGCAGGGCTCAACAGCGTGAAGAATAGGATGACTGTACAGATGAGGGGCGTTCTTCTCGTTCTTCCTGCTGCTGACAATGATGCATTCCTTTTTGTACGGGACTCTTCAGTGCTGCTGATCCTATGGTGCTACGGAATAGACCAGCAGGGGTTCTGACTCCAGTGACAGTCGTTGTACACAGACCCTCTGAGAACCGACCTGTTCTCCTGACACTACAGAACTACTCTCATCACTATACCATATATGGCTGCTGTTCTGCATCAAAAATCCGAATATCCATCTGTTGGGACAGGGAACGGCAGCTCTGATCACGATCAGCGAGTCCCTACTCTGCAGGACCTGTCCAGCAGTCGTGACCATGGAAGAAACCGGCTGCACGTACCGGTAATCCTTGTGAAACAGACCATACCCATGATACTGTTATCATCATGTTCTCAGGTCTGCAGCTTCTGGTACAGAGAGGTATCCGACCCAGCAGACTGAAGCAGTTCCCGTACGAAGAGGCACATCGATGAAACAACTACTTGCTTTGTGTATCACCATCATGCTCGCCGGTTCGCTCATCAGCTGTGAAGACCCGCTGTTCGAACCGGTCGTACTGCCGTTCACCTACGATGGAGAGCTCATCTGGACTCAGGAGACGGGACCTGCGGCCTTCTCTCCCCGATACGACCATGCCTCGGTGGTCTATGATGGTGCGATGTGGATCATCGGCGGGTATGACCCGACTGTGAGGGGCACCGAAGACAGCTATCAGGAAGACCTCTGGAGAAGTGTGGACGGCACGTCCTGGGAGCTGATCACCGATTCTTCCCCGCTCAAAGGCAGACGGGGACATGCTGCAGTCCTCTTTGGTGATAAGATCCTCATAGCAGGAGGGTTCGCCGTAGATGAGACGACCGGGGAGCGGAGCTACTGCAATGACGTGTGGACCTACTCTACCACTGAAGGTTGGGAGCAGATCACTGCTGATGCAGAGTGGAGAGCACGGATGAACCATGCTCTGGTCGCTGCAGGCGATACCCTCTATCTGTTCGGCGGGTTCTATGACGGAAGATACTACTGTGATGACATGTACACGAGCACTGATGGGACCAGTTGGGAACAGGTGACCGATGCAGACGAAGCACCGGTACTCCTCCCCGGAGCCCGTGCATCGTTCGCCTCCTGCCTTGCAGGGGACGGGAAGATCTATCTGCAGGGCGGCTCCTATTACGATGCGGTCGGCAGTAACGGGGGCACGATCGACCCTTCTGTACCCCTCTGGCAACGGCTGTGGGTCTTCGATCCTGCAGCTGAATCTGCCGGATGGGTGGTAGGAGAGGACCCGAGCGGGAACGCGACCAGACGAGCTGAGCACGAGCTGGCAGTCTTTGGAGAGAGGCTGTGGATGCTCTCAGGCAAGGCGAATTCCAGTCTGCACTTCTCCAGATATCATGAACTGTATTCCACTCAGGTCTACGACACGGGCGGAACCAGCTGGAGTGAGGATTCTCATGGCTCCGGGTTCGGTCCACGCTACAGCTACACCACAGAGGTCTTCCGCCCGGAAGGCTGCGATGAGGACCGCCTCTATATCCTGGGCGGGTTCACCGACAGCGGCGCTGTCAACGACATCGTCTATGCCGCCATGGAGGGAGAGTAAGATGAACAGACACTCTGCTGCGATCATCCTGCTGCTGATCCTGGCAGCGTCCCCGATCTCAGCGTTCGCCTACGCCTCGAACGAGCCGATACCGCTGGGCCCCCTGCCGTTCTCCTACATCGGGCTGCCCGATGACTTCCTCTACCCCTCATACCTTGCAGACCCGCTGGCAGTGCATTCACAGATAGCCTTTCGGCAGTACCGGATCGATGAGATCCATCCCGGATCAGACGGGACCGAGGGGCATTTTGATATCACGATAGGGACCCGCTACTCGTTCATGAGGATCTCCCCTGCCGGTCATCCGAACCTGGGGATCGAGATGGACTGGGGCATGGGGCTTGCGACGTTCATGGATACGGGAAGGACAGACCTGCTCGGGATAGACGGCATCTACTACTTCGCCCTCTCCCTGAAGCCGGTCGACTGGGCGGCCTTCCGGCTGACCCGCCACCATATCTGCTCCCACGCGGGTGATCAGCTCGACCGACAGGGTGATGGGTCACCCTATGTCGATTTCGACCTCAACCCGCTCACGAACAGCGGCACCTTCGTCCGTGATGATTACCTCATCTCGGCATCGTTCGAGCCGTTCTTCTTCCTCCGGCCGCTGCTTCCCGAGTTCTCGAAGATCCTCCGTCTCTACGGAGATTACAGTGCCTATCTCCCAGGATCCGATCTGCTCGGCACTCGTGCCAACTCCCCATCGGCTCATGCCTATATCTGGTACCAGTACGGTGCTGAACTGGAACTTCCTCTGGCACAGAAGAATCTCGGTTCGGTCTTCGCTGCAGCCCAGATCAGCAGATGGCAGGAATCTGCCTATGCACCGAACTACAGCATCCAGGCAGGCTACATCCTGCCCGACGGTAAATCAGGACAGCGCATGAAGTTCGCGGCAGCCCTCTATGACGGGCAGTCGATCATGAACAACTTCCGTAACCGGAGATCGAGGTACTGGGGAATCGTCTTTACCATCGATAAGTGATGAGGGATGAGGGATGAAGGACCTCAGACTGTGAGAGTGCTTCACTGCTCACAGTCTGAGATTCTCTGATGCAGGGATTATCGGTTCTTCTTCTTCTCTTCTTTAGCCTGTTTCTTCTCTTTTGCCGTCTTGAGCGGTTTCTTCTTCTCCGCTTTCTTGGCATCTTGTGACTTTCCCATACGATCCTCCGTTGCAGGATTCTACTGCAGATCTTCGAGTTCTTCAATCACCCATATACCAGAAGGGCAGCGAATCATTCACTGAGGAGAACGGTGATCCGGTACCCTTCTGACGCCTATCTAGAACGAGAGGCCAACGCGCAGCTGCATACCCGGCAGACTATCGCCGGAGGGTACCGGAAGTAGAGCAAGGGAGATGGGCACATCGGCTGCAGCTTCATCAGAGGCCTGCAGCTGTTCTGCCTCCGGGGGTATCCTCGAGGTAAGATAGACAGCCGCTGCCTGTCCGGCGACCGCTGAGGACATGACTGCCGTAAAGACCTCAGAGACCCCGAGGTCCAGAGTCTCTCCGACGACCATCGTCCCGAACCATCCCAGAAGGGCCCCTCCCAGTCCGCCGACAGTCACCAGACCGGTACGCATCGGTGTCCATCTGAGGGAATCCCACAGAGAGAGACTCCCTGCAAGGGCACCATCGGTCACCGCGAGACCGATGGTGCTGGTACGCTTGAGATCGCTGCTCTGAGCGATCGCAACAGCCATCCAGTAGTACGCATTAGCCCAGGCATAGCTGTGCAGGGCAAAGCTTGCCTTCCCCTCAGAGACATCCTGATCTCTCAGGGAGAAGTAGGATCCCAGCAGGGAACCGTTGAGGGTCAGCAGCTGACCTCCAAGGAAGACCTTCATCTCTGCATCCTGCCCTACCAGCTGCCCGAGATCGATGATACCGTTGAGGTAGAGATAGTTCCCCAGAGATACCAGCTGAGAGGTGGTGATCGCCCAGCTGAGTCCTGAGGTCACAGGATAGTCAGAGGCCATCGCGGCAGACCCGGCAAGACCGAGGGCCACACCGCCGAGCCCTGAGAGACCGTAGGTCACCGTACTCTGATCCAGTTCGAAGAGGATCGGCAGCATCGCTGCCGTGTAGGTAGCGGTCGCAAGATTCCCCAGATAGAACGGGACGATCCCGGAGTTATCGACACGGCTGTGCAGATCCTCAAGATACGCTGATGCCTTCGGGGCGAAGGGCGACCGGGGATACCGGTCGACCAGCTGCATGAACGAACTCTCGGCAGGGGCTGTCTGCTGTTCTGCAAGTGATTCGAGCCCTTCGATATAGAGCGACACATCCGGCTGCAGGGACTCCTGAGCGACAAGCATCCCCCCCCGATCCGAGAACGATAACCAGAGCCAGTGCGCACCATAAGTTCTTTACCATCTTGTACATCCTTTTTGTCATATCTGCCGGCAGCTTGAAAAAGCAGCCTGCTGGAACCTTCCCACAGCATATGGAGTATGATTCACGCAGGAGCACCTCTGATGCGGTAACCGGAGAAACTCCAATGACAGGATACCTCCTGATCTGCTGTTCGACATATCGATCATATCATTGAAACAACCGAAACACCAACGGGTTTCATCATTCTGATACGATCCCCCTTCCCCCCGATCATCCTTATCACTACCGCTGCCGATCCCGGTCTCCCAGATAAAACAGCATTCCTCCCTCTTTTTTCCACAGATCGATCATGCAGGAGCTATGCTAAACCGCCATTACCGGTATGATAGGGGTATGTATGACATCATAATCATCGGAGGAGGCGCAAGTGCACTCTTCCTGGCTGCGAACATCACCGATACCCGGGTCCTGCTGCTTGAGAAGACCGCTCAAGTGGGGAACAAGCTGCGCATCACAGGAGGGGGGATGTGCAATCTCACCAACTGTGACGAGCCTGACAGGTTCCTCATGCACTTCGGCAGCCCGCAGCAGCGTACGTTCCTCAAACCTGCCCTGATGAACCTCTCCCCTGCGGCGACGCAAGTCTGGTTCACCGAACGGGGAGTCCCCCTGACGGTCAGGGAGGACGGGAAGGTGTTCCCCCGATCCCTTGATGCCCGAACGGTCATCTCGATGCTCAAAGATCAGGCACAGCAGAACGGGGTAGAGATCACCTGCGATGCACAGGTCACAGAGGTCTGCGTTCAAGATCAGATCTTCACCGTACGAACCGCAGCCCGCTCCTATCAGAGCCTGCAGGTGGTCATCGCCACAGGAGGCATGAGCTACCCTGCCACCGGTTCAGACGGTTCAGGCTACGCCCTTGCCCGGTCCCTCGGCCACACGATCATCGAACCGACGCAGGCTCTGACCTCGCTGGTGATCAAAGACTACGGCCTCTCCGAGCTTTCGGGCAACTCCATCAGAGACAGTCATATAACATGCTTTCATGAACATGAGCAGAGACGCTACCTGCAGGCAGATGGGGATCTGCTGTTCACCCATAAGGGTCTTTCCGGACCGGTGATCCTCAACAGCTCGCGACACATCCGCACAGGAGATTTGATCACCGCATCACTGTTCCCCTCACAGGGAGGGGAGACGGCACGAGAAGAGATGCATCGGGCACTGCTGAAGGATCCGAAGAAGCAGGTCAGTACGATCCTGAAATCCTACGGGCTGATCGGAAGACTGATCGAGCACCTGCTCGATCAGCTGCAGCTCTCCCGGGATGTGCGATGTGCTGAGCTGTCGAAGAAGGACCGGACAGCTCTGGTGCAGCTGCTTGCAGCCTACCCGTTCACCGTATCACGAAAGGGGTATTTCTCCTCATCCATGGTGACTGCAGGCGGGGTATCACTTGCTGAAGTGCAGCGGACGACCATGGGATCACGCATCGTCCCGGGGCTCTTCCTGGCAGGAGAGGTACTCGATATCGACGGTGATACCGGCGGGTATAATCTTCAGGCAGCCTTCTCGACAGCCAAACTCATAGCTGATCACTTCAGCAGGACCCTCGTGACCAGATGAACTGCACAGCACGTGCCCATCCTGCGATCCTCTGATGCTCCCTACAGCGGTATGATCTCCTGCTCGACTCCGAGCTTAGTGGCTGACAGCACACAGGAGAGCTCTTCAAAGCGGGGATCGGTCACCCGGGCGAGTTTACTGAGCTCTGAGGGAATGAGTTCATAGCCGTAGGCACGATAGGCCTCATAGGTCTCCAGATCCATATGCCTGAGATCCACCAGACCCCCAGCGATCTTCTGCACCTGCTGGGCGATGAGCAGGCCTGAGGGATCAAGATCACAGAAGCAGGAGAGGTGGACAGAAGATGCGGCAAGAAGCCTGATGAGCTGAGCATCTGCCTGATTGGGGAATCCCCCGAGATAGACGAACCCATGAAAGCCTGAGAGCAGACCGTCGGGCTGCAGATGCAGGCGGTGTACGGCAGTGTAGTAGCTCTCTTTGTTCTCAAGCAGCAGGATCCGTTCATCCTCTCGAGCCGGTCGATAGCACAGGACCTCGGACACGGTGATCAGCGGGAGGGTCACACTGCGGGAGGAGAGGTCCCAGGGTCCCCGTTCTGAGAACTGCAGCGTACCGGGAAGGGCGCAGGTGGTCTCGGGATAGGACCTCTTCAGATCGAGCAGATCCGAGAGCGAAGCTCCCAGCGTGCGGCCGACCAGCCGGTCGGTGCGCCCCAGAATATGCTCTATGCGTTTTGAGTCATGAAAGAGCAGGATGCTCAGCTCACGGATCGTATGGGAACGGGTCCGATCCGGGTCAGCCGCCTCGATGAGGATGAACAGATCATCAAGCAGCAGCTTGAGCAGCTGGAGCTCTCCTGCGCCCTGTACCTTGAAGAGTTCGGTGGTGATGGCCTGATCAGCATCGAGCTGATCGATCAGTGCAGCTCTCAGACGTACAGACAGAGGTTCATGGACTTCGATCTGCTGCAGATGATCAAGGATCTGCTGTGAGGCCCCTCTGGGGTGGAGCACTCCGGTGAACCCATAGAGTGCCTCTGCAGAATCGAGATAGATCGCCTCGATCTCCTCACCGGTACGATAGCGTCTCCATCTCGCCTCGATGATCCCCCTGCTCTCCAATTCCAGCAGCGCATCGAGAAACGCATTCTTGGCCTCAAAATCTTCAAGAGTCTCAGGGAACCTGCGGTACCAGTTCCCTACCCTCAGCCTCCTGCCCCCGCTGAATGCAGCAGATGAAGGATACTTCTGCATCAGGATCGTGCAGATCTCATCAAGATATTCTCTCACATCATCCTCACTGCGCTGCCGGCTCCTGCAGGATCCGGTAATCCCGGATGCAGGCCCGGTAATCTTTTCTCAGGATCAGGTTGATTCGGTCCACATGCGGGGCGATCGTCTCGATCTTCTCTGTGGGTACCGCAGTAAGCACCTGGATGCCCATGTTCTTGAAGAAGTTGAGCATGTTCCCGATCCTGTCATCATCCATCTTGTTGAAGGCCTCATCGAACAGGACCAGTCGCACCGCCTGATCATCATCCTTGAAGAAGCGGTAGAACGACGCGGCTATCGCCACATAGTAGGGGGTCTGGGTCTCACCCCCCGACTTCTCCCTCAGACTCTTGCTCAGTGACGACTCAAGGATCTTCCCGGTCTTCTTCACGATCGTCGCGGTGTGCCGTATGCGGATGTCATAGGTATAGTAGGTACGGTAGTCACAGATCTCCCGGACCTCTTCGGAGTCCAGTTCGTGTTCGAGGATGCTGTCGAACAGCGTCTCGATGCTCTTTCGCTGTCCGTCATCGACCATCTGATCGAACAGGGTACCCTCATACTCCCTGATCTGTGCAGCATCGGAGATCACCGAGAGCAGCTGGCGCTTCTCCTGTTTCTGCTCGAGGGTGAACCGGTACTGATCCTGACCGAAGGTCATCTCCTTCAGGATACTGTTGAGTTCTGAGAAGCTCTCTTTCGCATCGATGAGATACTCATTGAGCCGTGAGACGAAGTGTTCCTTGAACTGCCTCTCTGCCTCTTCCCTCGCGCCGGTGATCTTCTCACGGTACTGGGGGAGCTCGGTACGGATGTATCGCTGCAGGGTCTGGTTGAACTGTATGGACTGATCCCCATCGACGGGCATATAGGTGTTGTGTGTCCGGTTATAGGCCTCTTTCCCCGCTCTGAGCACTCTGCGTGCTTCAGTCAGGCGTGTGGCAGTGCCTTTCTTGGTCGTGCTGATACTCGAGAGCTTCTTCTTGAGCTCTTCGGTCTCAGTCTGTGAAGCGGTATGCTTCTGATAGAACTGCTCGAACTCCTTCTCCAGCTCCTCATGAGAGAGCAGGAACTGCTTGTACTCCTCCACTGCTGCTTCCAGCTGCAGCTGCAGCTCCTCGTATGAGATCTCCAGACCTTTGAGACGCTGATCCAGCCGCCCTGTCTGCATCAGCTGTGCATCGAGTTCATGCTGCAGGGTATCGAGCTGCTGCTTGATCTGCTGCAGCACCAGCTTGAGCTCATCGAACTCACTGGTATCGATCTGCGCGATCTGCCGCTGTACCTCAGAGAGCTCGGCGGTATGCCTGCTCTCGGACTCGAAACAGCCCTCCAGATTCAGCAGACGATGGACAGCATCCTTTGCCCGCTCATGCATGGTGACATGGAGGGATAGTTCCTCGAGTTCCTGCTGAGCCTTCTGGATCTCTCCTTCGAGTTCTTTCAGCCGTGCCCTGATACGCTCCAGCCGCTGCTTCTTCGCAGATGCCCCGATGAACCACCTGCTGTAGATAGACTCCTTGATCCGGGATGCGGTCTTACCGGAATACTTCATGCACTCGATCGTGACCGCTTTCTCATGATCCTTCAGGTGAGCGAGGGAGGACATCATCACATCCCCGAGCAGATAGGAACAGTACCGCCTGGCCAGAGGAGAATGGGCTTCCACGAGCTCTGCGAGCGACCCCGGTCTGATCTCTGATCGGGTCATCCGTGAGAGGTGCGGGATACCTACCCCGGCGATCGATCTGGGCAGCCGGTCGTAGATCTCGACAGCCTTCTGAAAGGAGTGCTCTTCGACCAGGATGTTGAACCTCTGGGTGTTGAGCCAGCCTTCGACGGCGTTCTGCCACTCAGGCCGCATGACTTCCAGCATGTCCGCAAGTACGAAGGCTTCTATGCCCTCTTCTTTGAGTGCCTTCTGCAGCATCTGGGTGTTCTCCGGATACCGAAGGATCCCCCGTGAGACCTCATACTCCTCCTGATGGAGTTCCCTGGCTTCTTCGATGAGCGTAGCGCACAGCTGTTCCTGCCGGTCATGATCCTTGAGATACTGTTTGTACTCCTGTGAGATCCTGCTGATCTCCGCCTCAAGATCCTCTCCCAGAGGTCGGTCAAGCAGCGCTTCGATCTGTCCCCTGGTGGTCTGGAAGGTATCTATCTGCCTGCGGTCCTCAAGAAGTCTCTGTTCCAGCTCATCTTTGTCCCGGGTGAACTGCAGATACATGCGGTGGGTATCGTTACTGCTCAATGCGGCATGTGCCTCATCATAACGATGCTGCAGGTTCCCCTTGAGCTGCTGGTTATCGGCCATCTGCTGCTGAAGCAGCTGCAGAGCATGCTCGGTCTTCGCATGCTCCTCCCGGTTGCTCCTCTGGCGGTTACGCCCGATCTCGACCGGGAGCCGCTTCTCCAGATACTCCTGTTTGAGCACCTGTGCATAGAGCTGTTCGGTGTGCAGCTGCTGCTGTGCGATCTGCTCGAGCTGAGCGATCTTCTCTTCCATCAGCAGAGCTTCCCGTTCGGCCTCTTTATAGTTGAGCAGGTTCTCCTTCATGGCACTGATGTCGACCTGTCGTTCTTCGAGGATGTAGTCACAGACGAACCGGTCTACCGAGTGCAGCGGTCTGAACGAGACGGATCTGATCAGTGCCTCGAAGTAGGGATTGAAGGCTGCGTTCTTCCTGTGCACATGCAGCAGCTGGGTCAGTCTGCTGTTGTATTCGGTCTTGGTCTTGCAGACGGTCCCCCCGAGCTGTTTGATCTGGGCCTTGAACGTCCTGGGGATCAGCATCCGGCTGCCTTCAGCGATCGAGACATCTTCCAGCCTGCCGTGTCCGAGCAGCCAGAAGTGCTCCTTCAGCTCCGATGCTGCCGAGGCCTCCACCTGCACCCCGGCGATGAAGGTCTTCTCAGTGTCCTGGAACTCCAGCATGATATGGGTGATCGTGTCATTCCGGTAGTATTCGAGTCCGGCAGCACCGATCTTGCACCGGCAGTACCCTTCGAGCGTCCGTTCGGTACGGACCTCAGCTGCAGCGGCATTGAATCGGATCTTCCGGATATCGGCAATGAGTGCATACTGGATCGCATCGATGATCGTGGACTTCCCGCTGCCGTTATCGCCGGCGATCAGGGTGGTCATATCGAGGTCGATCAGTACATCATCGAAGTAGTGCCAGTTCACCAGTCGTACTCTATGCAGTCTCAGCATCGGTGTGTCTCCTTGGGTCCTCACAGTCCCTGCATCGTGATCTGTTACCGGTCATAATCGCCATCTTCCTCATCGAACCTGATATCTTCCGCATCATCGTCTATGCGCTCGTCGGGTTCGTCGGTCACCGATCGAGAAGCCCCCGATTCAGGCTGCTTCCCGGAAAGCCGTTCGATACGGTCATAGACATCATCTATGACCTGGCTGTCCACCACGAAGGCAAGAGAGGGATAGAGCACGATCAGAGTCTCAGGATCCAGCTCATCACCCCGGACCAGGATCAGCTTCAGTGCTTTGAGGGTATGCAGGACCTCCCTCATGCGGGTCTTACCCAGCATCCGGTCTGTCAGGATCTTGTACTTCTCATGGAACTCACACTGCCTGACCGTATGCTCCTTCTGCAGAGAGATCACATGCTGCTTCTCTTCATAGAGCAGCCGAAAGATCAGCAGGGACAGGGTCTCCTCCAGATTGAGCGAAGTGCTCACCGCTGAGGGTCCTCCACAGGCGATGATCCCGAGATGTTCATCTTTTCTCAGGTGCAGTTCCGCATACGAAAGGTAGGCTTCGACGATCCGGTAGTTACTCATGACGAACCGGTAGAGTTCCTTGTCCTTGTCGATCTGTTTGATGATGAATGTCGATGAGAGCAGCACCTGGATCGCACGGGCGAAGGTGCTCTGCTGCTGATCGGTCATCAGGTGCAGGGCTTCGAGTCTATGCTCCATGATCTATCTTCCCTTTTGGTATGAATCGGTGTTCGAGGAACTCGTAGCGTCCCCAGCGTACCGGTCTGTCTCCCCATACCACCGTATACGGGAACCGGTGCTCACGTCCCTCTGCATAGGCTGCCGCATAGATCACGCGAACAAGATCCTCCATACTCCCGATGAGTTCGGTCGCTTCTGTGGGGGAACCGTCTGCATGACAATGCTCAGACAGGAAGGCGCAGATCTTCTCATGGTTGAGCTGATGAGCTATCCTCATACGCATCTCCAGCTCGATCTGTTCCATGTCATCTTCAGGGACCGAAGGCTTCTCTACGGTCATCTCAGCCTGTCGTGAGACCCTGGGGGTGAAGAGCGAACGGTCCTGGACAAGAGCGGTCCTGCGAATATTGGGACGCAGCAGCAGATAGGCAGTCTCCTCTTCCTTCATCCCCCTGATGATCTTCTGGACCTTCCCCTTGAGCGATGCATCGGCATAGACCTGTGACTTGATCTTCTCTGTCGAGATCCTTGAATACTGCCGGTTCTTATCATCGATCTCCTCAAGGATCGGGTCGATGTTCCGCAGTTCATCACGGATCTCACGAAGCATGCTGCACAGGGAGGCATGGGCCTCTTCTTTGGTGCAGCCTCTCATGACCGACAGTTTATGGGCCGACTTGAGCAGCCAGATGTCCTGCTGCAGCAGAGCATTGATCTGTGAGGTGATCAGGGGTCGGTACTTGGAGAGGTTGTCGGAGGTCTTCAGCCTATTATAGGCCTTATCGACGATCTCATGCATATAGAGATCATAATGGATGTGCAGCAGGTCCCTGACCTCGGCATCTTCGCTGAACATGCTCTCGATATGGGTCTTCATGTTCTGCGAGAGGGTCTTCAGGGACTCTATCAGTCTTCTTGTATGATCAAGCCCGATGAGCACCGCGTGAGCTCCCTGTTCCTCCACCGCATCCGAGCAGATCGCTGAGTAGATACCGATCACATGGCTCTCATACTCCATGCTCGAACCTTTCACCGTCTCAGCGATCGCCGTATAGAACAGGCGTGACCACATGGTGATGTTGATCACCTCAGTGTAGTCTGCAAGGATCTCCTCGCTCATCCACCCGCAGGAGATCAGTCTTCTGAGGAACATCGATGCGATGTTCCGTGCGAACGTACCGGCATTCCCGATCTGTGTCCCGGCAGATTCATCGGAGGGGACATAGGACAGACCGCTCACAGCCGACTCCTCAGGGTCATCGAAGAGTTCTGAGGGGTGTGAGAGCAGCCCTGATCGTTCCGTGATATATTCGGTGAAGGAGCCGATCACCAGTTCTCGTTCCACCCCGGTGCTGTAGGTCTCGAAGAGCCGGTAATAACACAGCAGCAGTTCGCTGTAGTGGACCTTGTGCTTTGAGGCAAGCGGGGAGAAGAATGATTCGGGGACCTCTGAGAACAGTGTCTTTGCCATATCATGTCATACTACCAGAATAGCCTGCAGGAGACAACTGCAATGGTGCTCAAAGAGGAGCTGCACGTGCAGGAAACAGGCTCTCATCCTCTGTTCAGGATCTCACCTCGAACGGCGGGCACAGTGACAGCGGTAGTCCGTACAGAGGGCCTAAGTCACCAGAGGTGCAGCACATGGCCGCTCTTCAGTGCCCGCTGCTCCTGTCTACAGGGTGGCAGCATCTTCGGCATACTCCTCTGCGATCTTCTTCACCTTCATCAGGGTCAGATCCAGATGCCGTTCCATGACTGCCTTCGCCTGTGCCCCGTCGTGCATGATCAGCGCTTCGAGCATCAGATGATGGTCGGTGCAGCTGGTCTCGATACTGCCGCGGACATAGCCGGTCTTCTCGAAACAGCGCACGAGCAGGTCCCACATGTACTTATACAGAGAGATGATGATCGTGTTCTCGGTCGCATCGATGATGGACTTGTGCAGCTGTACATCAAGAAGATTATAGGCATCGATATCATGCTGCTCTGCCTTCTGGTCCAGCTGATCCACGATCGATGCGAACCGGGATATGAAGCCCTTGGGCGGGTCCTGTGCCACATCGAAGATGGCCTGGGACTCGATCATCCTTCTCGTGAGGGTGAGATCCACCAGCAGATGCTTCATGGTGGGGAACTTGAACACGAACGATCCCATGAGGGTCTCCAGGAAATATTCCAGGTTACTGTGCTTGACGAAGACACCCTTCCCCTGCCGGGTCTCGACCATCCCCCGTGATTCCAGGGATCTGACAGCCTCCCTGATCGAACGGGTCCCCACATGCAGTTTCTGTGACAGTTCTGCCTGAGACGGGAGCATATCACCGGCCTGGAGCTTGTTCTCGATGATGATCTGCTCCAAGGCCTGTGTGACCTCATCTGAGAGTTTCTTTCGTTTGATGGGAGGTATATCTTTGATCACTGGCATGCCCTTTCTGTGTATCTTGTATGATAATCAGTATAAGCCAATAACCACTTATGTCAAGAGTTAAAATTTATAGTTGACTTATGACACAAGTCATAATACAATGACCACACAGTTGATCAACAGCTGTGTATGGATCACATACCAAAGGAGCATGTAATGAACAGATTCTCAGCTATTCTTCTTGTCTGCATCCTGGCAACCGCATCGGTGTTTGCCGCAGGACAGCAGGAAGCATCCCAAAAACCCATAGAGATCAATTTCTCGAGTGTCAGCGTACCCGGAGATGCTCATACAGAGGCTATGACCGTCTTCAAGAATGAACTTGAACGACTCTCTGACGGGACGATGATCGTGAACGTCTACCATTCAGGTCAGCTCTACTCACAGGAAGGCGAGCAGTCTGCCGTACGTCAGGGCACCGTGGACATGGTCTACACCAGTGCTCCATGGCTTGCAGAGTTCATCCCCTACCTCTCCATGTTCTCCGCCGTCTACACCTTTCAGGGGTATGACCACATGACCAGTGTACTGAACGGGGAGATCGGACAGAAGATCTTCGATGATGTGGTAGCTTCACAGGGGATCAGACCCCTCGCAGCCTACTATCTGGGGACCAGACAGTTGAACCTGGTCGAGAAAGTCGGTCCGGTGCGGACTCCTGAGGACATGGCAGGCGTGAAACTGAGAACTCCGGGAAGCCCCTCATGGCTGGCACTCGGTAAAGCTCTGGGCGGTAACCCCACTCCCATGGCCTTCAACGAAGTCTACATGGGCCTCAAGACCGGGGCTGTCGAAGGACAGGATAACCCCCTTGCCACCGACAAGAACGCGAAGTTCTATGAGGTGACCAAGTACATCGTCCTCACCAACCACGTAGTCGACTCCACCTGGCCTACGATCAATGAGAAGAAGTGGCAGTCCTTCACCGATCAGCAGAAAGCATGGGTCATGGAAGCGATCGACACCTCACGAGCATTCTGTGATACCAGGAACATCGAGACAGAAGAGGGCATCCTTGATTTCTTCAGGGGTGAAGGCATGATCATCATCGAAGATCCGGACATCCCCGCCTTTGCCGAATATGCTCGGAACTCCTATCTCACTGAGAGCAAGGATATCTCGAAAGACTGGGATATGGATCTGTATGACAAGGTCCAATCTCTGGTACGATAACCCAGACCTGTTCGAACACAGCTCCGGCATCAGCTGCCGGAGCTGTATACCATACAAGAGGTGACACATGACCTACTGGCTCAAGAAAGTCGGGAAGATCGCCGTTGATACGATAGAAGTCTATATACCGTTCATGGCCTTCCTTGGACTGTTCATCATCTTCATCCTGGGGATCGTGTTCAGGTATTTCTTCAGACCCCTGACCTGGACCCTGGAACTCTCACTGCTCTGTTTCATCTGGACAGCACTGCTCGGTGGCATCTATGCCAAACGGGACGACTCTCACGTCATGTTCACCATGGTCTATGACGCTGTCAGTCAGAAGACCCGGCTGTGGATGAGGATCATCGGGAACCTGCTGCTGGTGATCTCGTTCTCCATCGCCTTCCTGCCCTCTGTGCGGTATGTCCTGTTCATGGGCTACAAGAAGTCCAATGTGCTGAAGATCCCGATGGATCTGGCATTCTCGCCATTCATCATCTTCCTGGCGTTCATGATCGTACGTTACGCTATCGATGTCTATCATGACATCAGACTACTACTGAAGGGGAGCTCATCATGAATCTGGCACTACTGGTCTTCCTGATCTGTTTCATCCTGATCTTCGTCATCAGGATACCGATCGCTCCCGGCATGCTCATGGCGTCTATCTTCTATTTCGCCATCGCACAGAGTCCTGCCGCTGATATCAGCATGGCTGCAAGTCAGTTCCTCACCAATATGAACTCGAAGTTCGTCCTGATCGCCGTTCCGCTCTTCGTCTTCATGGCAGAGGTGATGAACACCGGTAAGGTGACCGATATGATCTTCAATTTCGCCAATGCCGTGGTCGGACAGCGACGGGGAGCTCTGGGGCACGTGAACGTCGTAGCTTCGATCATCTTCTCCGGTATGACCGGGTCTGCCCTTGCCGATGCATCGGGACTGGGCATGATGGAGATCAAGGCGATGAATGATAACGGGTATGACAGGGGATTCAGCAGTGCCATCACTGCAGCATCCGCTACCATCGGCCCGATCTTCCCGCCCAGTATCCCCATGATCTTCTATTCGATGCTCTCGGGAGCCTCGATAGGGGCCCTGTTCATCGGAGGCATGCTGCCGGGGATCCTCATCGGCATAGCGCTGATGATCTACATCGCCATCATCGCCCGGGTGAGGGATTACCCCAAAGGTGCGAAACTGGCTCTGAGAGAGATCCTGGGGATCACGGTGAAGGCCTTTCCCGCTCTGCTCTCGGTCCTTGTCCTGCTCGGGGGTATCTATACGGGTATCGTCACCCCGACAGAGGCCGGTGCCCTTGCTGCACTGTATGCCATGATCGTCTCGCTCGTGATCTATAAAGCCATGGGGATCAGGGATCTCGGAACGATCATCCTCAAGACCGTGAAGACCACCGGGACCCTGTCACTGCTTGTCGGTACTGCCTATGCCTTCTCCTATATCGTGGCTATCGAGCATATACCCGATCTGGTGGCAACCTGGCTGCTGACAGTGACAGAGAACAAGTACGTCCTGCTGCTGCTGATCAATATCGTGTTCATCATCCTCGGTATGTTCATCGATACCATGGCGATCACGCTGGTGTTCATCCCCATCGTGCTCCCTCTGGTAAATGCCCTGGGGATAGACCTGGTACACTTCGGTGTCCTGATCACCCTGAACATGATGATCGGACTGTCGACCCCACCCTTCGGCATGCTGCTGTTCATCGTCTCGGGCATCTCCGACACGCCGCTGATCCAGGTGATCAAAGAGATCCTGCCGATGCTGCTCGTACTGTTCATCGTACTGTTCTTCGTCACCTATTTCCCACCGATCGTCACATTCCTGCCCAACCTGCTGGGCATGTGATCTTACGTAGTAGAAGGAGTCTGCACCCATGATAAGAAAACCACTAGTCTCCGGGGTCTATCCCACCATGATAACCCCGTTCAATACCGACAGGAGCATCGACTACGGTGCCCTCGGGTCGCTGATCGAATGGTACAGCGACCGGGGGATAGACGGGCTGTTCGCCGTCTGCCAGTCGAGTGCCATGTTCGAACTCTCCAGACGGGAACGCACGCAGTTGTGCTCACAGACCGTGGCATACTCTGCCGGTCGCTATCCAGTCATGGCTTCAGGTCATGTGGCCGACACCCTCGCAGATCAGATCGACGAACTCAAGGCGATGGCTGACGCCGGGGCAGATGCTCTGGTGCTGGTCTCGAACAGACTCGCTTCGTTCGATGAACCTGATGAGGTGCTGCTCAAGAATCTTGATACGGTCATCAGCGCACTCCCCGATGATATCCCGCTGGGAGTCTATGAATGCCCTACCCCGTACAAGCGCCTGCTGTCGACCGAAGTACTCTCTTCGATGATCGCATCCGGGCGTTTCGAGTTCGTGAAGGACACCTGCTGTGATACCTCCCTGATCGAAGAACGGGCAGCCCTGGCAGCAGGCACTCAGTTGAGACTCTTCAATGCGAATGCCGCCACGCTGCTGTTCAGTCTTCAACAGGGGTATGCGGGCTACAGCGGCATCATGACCAACTTTCATACTGATCTCTATCACCGCATCTGCCATGACTGGCAGGAGATGGGTCCTCAGGCTC
The DNA here is from genome assembly GCA_021736385.1 of Spirochaetia bacterium. GTDB lineage: Bacteria > Spirochaetota > Spirochaetia > CAKZLE01 > CAKZLE01 > JAIPFY01. The sequence continues at coordinate 37,987 of JAIPFY010000026.1, forward strand.
AGATGCTGCAGGATTTCATCGGACTGGCTTCGATCATCGAATACCAGAGCTATCCGGCGAATGCGAAGTATGCCCTGATGCAGGAGGGAGTCCTGAAGAACACCGTCTGCAGGCGAACTGATGCCCTGCACAGCCGTCTGACCGAGTCACAGATGCTGGAGATCGATCAGTTCCGTGCGGTCTCAGCACGGATGAGCGAGCTGTTCGGCAGATGATCGGCTGAACCAGAGGATGTGCTGCAGATCCCTCCACCGGGAGCATCTGCAGCACCTCTGCCATGCACTTCCTCTTTCAGAGCCTGCTCTGATGCAGTGACTGCAGGATCCCCTGTCAGGCACACCTTCAACGATCCCCTCCCCTTGAACCTCTCACCTCGTTCCCCACAAGCTCAGCAAGAAGCCCTTCGATCACCTCCGATAAGGGCGCTGCCCTGTTCAGGTCCACCACGATGGCATCATCGGGTTCCTCAAGTGCTGAGAACTGACTGTGAAGCAGGGAGGCTGGGAAGAAATGATCGGTGCGCATCGAAAGCTGCCGTTCAATGGTCTTCAGATCACCCTTGAGGTAGATATAGCGTACCGAAGAGGTACTGCCGAGCAGTTCCCGGTAGGAGCGCTTGAGCGCTGAGCAGGCAAGCACGATACCCCGGGTCCTGCCCTCTTCCGCGATCAGTGAGGCAAGTCTCCTGAGCCAGGGTAATCGACTCTGATCATCGAGCGGTATCCCCCGATGCATCTGTTCGATACTCATGCTGTCATGTTCATCATCGGCATCGATGAACAGGTAGTCCATCCGTTCTGCGAGCAGTCGGGCACAGGTCGTCTTACCGGACCCCGATACCCCCATCACGATGATCGTCTCTGCACTCTTTTCCATAGCTCGATCATACCACAGGCAGGTCGATCGGTGAATCATAAGCTGCTCTTTGATAATGAATATCAAAAAACTTAGTATTTTTAGCATATGCCACCTTGAACATTGCGCTCTGCAGTGTGATACTTGACTGGCAGATCATCATGACTGTGTATAAAAACGTTAAGGAGCTTAGTATGAGAAATATCGATGTCCTGGTTGTCGGAGGCGGTGCTTCAGGGCTGCAGGCAGCCATCACCACAAAGTCCACCTACCCGGAAAAAGAGGTCGTGTTAGTCAGACGTGAACCGAAGGCCCTCGTTCCCTGTGGTATCCCCTACATCTTCGGATCACTGGAGAGCAGCGACAAGAATATCATGCCTGACACCCTGCTGACCCAGCTGGGTATCGAGATCATCATCGATGAGATGACCGGATTCGTTCCTGAAGATCATGAATGCACCTTCACCAGCGGCGTGAAGTTCTACTATAAGAAACTCGTACTGGCTACCGGTTCGATCCCGACCAAACCCAAATGGCTCAAAGGCGCCGAACTGACTCATGTCTATACCATCCCGAAGAACAAGGTCTATCTTGATCTCATGGTATCGGAGATACAGCAGATGAAGAAGATCATCATCGTAGGCGCCGGGTTCATCGGTGTCGAAGTCTCAGATGAACTGAACAAGAAGGGCTTTCATGTGACCCTCGTCGAGCTTGAGAATACCATCCTCAGCAGAGCGTTCGATCCTGAGTTCGGTAAGATAGCCACCGAGCATCTGATCGAACGCGGCGTGCATGTGATCACCGGGAAGGGGATCAAAGAAGTACTCGGAACCGACGGGAAAGTCTCAGGGATCTCACTGACTACCGGAGAGCAGCTTGATGCCGATGCAGTGATCCTCTCCATGGGGTACTCACCCAACACCAAGATGGCATCCGATGCCGGCCTGGAACTCAACGAACTGGGATTCATCAAGACCTGTGAGTACATGAGAGTGCTGCCGTGTACTTCCGATATCGTAGCGGTCGGTGACTGCGCGGAGAAGCGGGACTTCATCACCAGAAAACTGGATGCCACCATGCTTGCATCCACCGCATGTGCTGAGGCACGGATCGCCGCCATGAACCTCTACACCCTCAGTCCCTGTAAGCCGTTCAATGGGACGATCGCCATCTATGCCACTGCCATCGGAGAACATGCCTTCGGTACCGCAGGGATCACTGAGACTCGTGCACGGAGTGAGAACTTCGCGATCGTCAGCGGCAGTTTCACCGGGATCGACACCCACCCCGGCAATCTTGCACATACCCATAAGCAGACGGTCAAACTGATCGCTGCTGCCGACTGTGGGATGATCCTCGGTGGTGAGGTCTACGGTGGATTGAGTGCGGGAGAACTGACGAATGCCATAGGGTTCCTGATTCAGAACAGGGTCACAGTGAAGACCCT